>DASXRW010000448.1:0-11360 GCA_036506355.1 Burkholderiales bacterium | reverse complement strand
CCGTCGAGCATGCGCACCATCCAGTAGAGCGACGCATCGGCATCCGAGCCGCGCACCGCCTTGTGCAGCGCCGAGATCTGGTCGTAGAACTGCTCGCCGCCCTTGTCGAAGCGCCGCAGGTTCTTCGCGAGCGTCTGCTCGACGAAGGCGCCGTCGATCGGCTGGTGGCCGGTGTTCTTCAGGATCTCCACCGCGTTCAGCAGCCGCCGCGCGTCGCCATCGGCAAAGCCGATCAGGCGCGCCTTGCCCGTTTCATCGACATCGAGGCCCGTCCTGGACAGGAGCGTGGCAAGGTCAGCGTCGCTCAGCGGCTCGAGGACGTAAACCGTGGCGCGCGAGAGCAGCGCGCTGTTCACCTCGAAAGAAGGGTTTTCGGTGGTCGCACCGACGAACGTGATCAGGCCCTGCTCGACGAAAGGCAGGAAGGCGTCCTGCTGTGCCTTGTTGAAGCGATGCACCTCATCGACGAAGAGGATGGTGCGGCGGCCGAACTGCTCGAGCCGCGCCTGCGCCGCGGCGACCGCGTCGCGGATGTCCTTCACGCCCGAGAACACCGCGGAAAGCGCGACGAACTCCGCGTTGAACGCCTTGGCCATCAGCCGCGCGATGGTCGTCTTGCCGGAGCCCGGCGGCCCCCACAAGATCATGGAATGCGGGCGTCCGGACTCGAAGGCGAGCCGCAGCGGCTTGCCCGCACCGATGAGATGCTCCTGGCCGACGACCTCATCGAGCGACTTCGGGCGCAGCGCATCGGCGAGCGGCGCGACGGGCTCGGCCTTGCCGAAGAGATCGGCGCTCACTTGTCCCCTAAGACGTCGGCGCCTTTCGGAGGGTCGAAGCGAAACTCGTTCGGATTGACCTGCGGATTGCGCACCAGCTTCGAGAAGCGCAGCACGGTGGTCTGCCCGAAGTTATCGGTCAGCTCCATCGCCTGCAGGCCGTCTTTGCCGAAGCCCATGCGCACGCGCTCGAAACCCGCCTCGCGCTCGCGCGGCTTGGCGTCCATCCATTCGAGGCCGTCTTTCTCGCCGGCGTCGGAAAGCTCGAACGCCTTCTCGATGCCGCTCGCGCCCGCGAGCAGTGCCGCGGGCGTGGAGCCGAGCGCGCTTTCGAGCTTGCGCACCGTGACCTGGTTCAGCTGGCGGTCGTAGATCCAGACGCGCTGGCCGTCGCCGACGATCACCTGGTCGGCCGGCTTGTCGTACACCCAGCGGAAACGGCCCGGACGCTGGAACACGAAGTTGCCGCGCGACTCCTGTGTAAGTTTGCCGCTGCGGTCGTACACCTTCTGCTCGAACTGCGCGCGCGCGGACTGCGTGCCGTTGAGGAAGGTCTTGTAGCGCTCGAGGCTCGCCGCGCCGGCGGCAAAGGTGCATAGCAGGGCGATCGCGCCCAGGAAAGTTCTCATGGTGGGAAAGCTACTCTGCTTTGGCGGGAACCAACACCTCGCGGTTGCCGTTCGACTGCATCGCCGAGACCATGCCGGCGCGCTCCATGTCCTCGATCAGGCGCGCGGCGCGGTTGTAGCCGATGCGCAGATGCCGCTGCACGAGCGAGATCGAGGGCCGGCGGGTGCGCAGCACGATGTCGACCGCCTGGTCGTAGAGCGGATCCTTCTCGCCGGCCGGGACGCCTTCGGCGCCCGCGGCTTCCTCCGGCGCCGCCGGCTCGAGCACGGCGCCGAGGTACTCGGGCTTGGCAAGCGACTTCAGGTGGGCGACGACCTTCGTCACCTCATGGTCGGCGACGAACGCGCCGTGGACGCGTTGCGGCAGGCCGCTGCCCGGCGGCAGATACAGCATGTCGCCCGCGCCGAGCAGCGCCTCGGCGCCCGACTGGTCGAGGATGGTGCGCGAGTCGACCTTGGAGGACACCTGGAAGGCGATGCGGGTCGGAATGTTCGCCTTGATGAGGCCCGTGATCACGTCGACTGACGGGCGTTGCGTGGCGAGGATCAGGTGGATGCCGGCGGCGCGCGCCTTTTGCGCCAAGCGCGCAATCAGCTCTTCCAGCTTCTTGCCGACCACCATCATCAGGTCGGCGAGCTCGTCGATCACCACGACCACCTGCGGCAGCGGCGTCAGCTTCACCGCTTTCCCCGCGTCGAGCGCAAAGGGATCCTCGAACTCCTGCTCGGCGACGCGATGGTTGTAGCCCGAGAGGTTGCGCGCGCCGATCCAGTTCATGAGCTTGTAGCGCCGGTCCATCTCCGCCACGCACCAGGTAAGCGCGTTCACCGCCTGCTTCATGTCGGTGACCACGGGAGCGAGGAGATGCGGGATGTCCTGGTAGATCGAGAGCTCCAGCATCTTCGGGTCGATCAGGATCAGCCGGATCGCGCGCGGCTCCGCCTTGTAGAGGAGCGCCAGGATCATCGCGTTCAGCGCCACCGACTTGCCGGAGCCGGTGGTGCCGGCGACCAGCAGGTGCGGCATCCTCGCGAGATCGGCGACCACCGGGTTGCCCGCAATGTCCTTGCCGAGCGCGATGGCGAGCGGCGAATTGAGCGCGTGGTAGGCCTCTGACCCCAGGATCTCCGAGAGGCGCACGGTCTGGCGGTGCGGGTTGGGAATCTCGAGCCCCATGCAGGATTTGCCGGGGATGGTCTCCACCACGCGGATCGAGACCACCGACAGGGCGCGCGCGAGATCCTTCACCAGGTTGACGATCTGGCTGCCCTTCACGCCCACCGCGGGCTCGATCTCGTAGCGCGTGATCACCGGGCCGGGGTAGGCGGCGAGCACCTTCACCGCGACGCCGAAGTCGGACAGCTTCTTTTCGATCAGCCGGGAGGTGAACTCCAGCGTCTCCGGGCTCACCCCCTCGCCCTCGGCCTTCGCCTCGTCCAGGAGCTTGAGCGGCGGCAGCGGCGTGTCGGGCAGCTCTTCGAAGAGACGCGCCTGCTTTTCCTTGTGCACGCGCTCGGACTTCTTGATCTCGACCACCGGCGGCTCGATGCGCAAGGGCGGATGGCTCTCTTCGCGCTTGCGCTCGGCTTCCACGACCAGCTCGCGCTCCTCGCGGGCGAGCTCGCCCATGCGCCGGTCCTGCCGGCGCTCCCATGCGCGGCGCGCCAGCACGCAGGCCGATTCGAGGCCGAAGCCGACGAATTCCGAGACCGTGAGCCAGGAGACGCCGGCGAAGAGGCTCAGGCCGACGGCGGCGAGCGCCACGAGCGCGAGCGTCGCGCCGGTGAAGCCGAGCGCCACCGCGAGCGCACCGCCGATGACGTCGCCCAGCAGGCCACCCGGGGCGAGCGGCAGTTCGACGGCCAGGCTGTGCAGGCGCAGTCCCTCGAGCGAGGCGCTGGAGAGCAGCAGCAGCACGAACCCCCCGGCGGCGAGGCCGACCGAGCGGGCGTCAACCCGCCGGTAACCCCACAGCACACCAAAGGCGCACAACGCCACCAGCCAGTAGGCCGAGAGGCCGAAGAGGTAGAGAAAGATGTCGGCGAGCCAGGCGCCGAGGGCGCCTCCCGCGTTGCGCGTCACCGAGTCCGTGCCGGTGTGCGACCAGCCGGGATCGCCGCGATGGTAGGTGACGAAAACCAGCAGCAGGTAGAGCGCCAGCGCACCGAGGAGCAGCCACTTCGCTTCGCGGACCAGCCCCGCGAGCCGAGCAGGAAGCGGCGCCGGGCCGCTCTTGTTCATTACGGCCAGAGCTACTCCGGCAGCATGATGGTGTCGCGCAGCACGATGCTCGAGCCGCGCATCTCGATGTAGCCGCCGGTCTGCAGGTCCTTCATGACGCGGCTCACCATCTCGCGCGAGGCGCCGATCATCTTCGCGATGTCCTGCTTGGGCAGGCGCTTGGTGACCACTTTCTCGCCGTTGACGTTCTCGGCCATGTCGAGCAACAGCCGCGCCACGCGGCCGTAGACGTCCAGCAGCGCGAGGCTGCCGATCTTGCGGTCGGCCTCGCGCAGGCGCCGCACCAGCCCGCGCATCACCGCCATCGACATGTCGGAGTTCTCCAGCAGGCACTTCTTGAAGTCGCGCTTGGAGATCGACAGCAGCTCGCAGGGCTCGATCGTCACCACGCTCGCCGAGCGCGGCTCGTCGTCGATCAGGCCCATCTCGCCGAAGAATTCGCCCGGGCCGAGGATGCTCAAGATCACTTCCTTGCCGTCCGAATCGCTCATCATCACCTTCAGGCGGCCGGACAGCACGATGTAAAGCGAGTCGGTGGCGTCGCCGCCCGCCATGATGGTGGTGGAGCGCGAAGCGCTGCGCCGCGTGACCATCGTGGTGAGCATGCGTAGCTGGTCTTCGGGAAAGCTCGCAAACAGCGGCACCGCTTTCAGCACCGCCGTCGAGACCGTCGTCGCCATGGCAGAAATGCCCTTCGTCTGTGCAAATCAATGTTAGCAGAATCGCGGCCTTATAATTTTTGCCAGCTGGCCTTGTGCCTCTAATCCTATGTCCTCTCGCCCGACGCGTCATTCCCGCCTGCTGATTCTCGGCTCCGGACCCGCCGGCTACAGCGCCGCGGTCTACGCGGCGCGCGCCAACCTGAAGCCGGTGCTGATCGCCGGCATCGCGCAGGGCGGCCAGCTCATGACGACCACCGACGTCGACAACTGGCCCGCCGACGCCGACGGCGTGCAGGGGCCGGACTTGATGGAGCGCTTTCGCCGGCACGCCGAGCGCTTCGACACCGAGATCATCCACGACCACATCCACAGCGCCCAGCTCGGCCGGCGCCCCTTTCTGCTCGAGGGCGACATGGCGAGCTATACCTGCGACGCGCTGATCATCGCCACCGGCGCTTCGGCCAAGTACCTCGGCTTGCCCTCCGAGCAGAAATTCATGGGCCGCGGGGTTTCCGCCTGCGCCACCTGCGACGGCTTTTTCTACAAGAACCAGGACGTGGTGGTCGTCGGCGGCGGCAACACGGCAGTGGAGGAAGCGCTCTATCTCGCCAACATCTCGCGCAACGTGCAGCTGGTGCACCGCCGCGACCGCTTCCGCGCCGAGAAGATCATGCAGGACAAGCTGATGAAGCGCGTGGCCGACGGAAAAATCGGCCTGGTGCTCGATGCGGTGGTCGACGAGGTGCTGGGTGACAACTCCGGGGTGACGGGCGTGCGGGTCGCCCACGTCAAGAACCACACCAAGCGCGACATCGCGGCGAAGGGCCTGTTCGTCGCCATCGGCCATACCCCGAACACGCAGGTGTTCGCCGGCCAGCTCGAGATGAAGGACGGGTACATCATCACGCGCGGCGGCGCCGAAGGCATGGCTACCGCGACCAGCGTGCCGGGCGTGTTCGCCGCCGGCGACGTGCAGGACCACGTCTATCGCCAGGCCGTCACCAGCGCCGGCAGCGGCTGCATGGCCGCGCTCGATGCGGAGAAATACCTCGATGGCCTCGCCACCTGAAGACGACGAGTTCCGGCGCGCGGTCGCCGATGCCGAACCGCTGGTTCATCGTCGAAAGGTAATTCGGGGAAAGCGGCCGGCGCCGATACCCCGCCAGCGCTTGCGCGACGAACGCGCCGCGCTCGTTGAGTCGCTCGCGGGGCCGGTGACGCTGGACGATGCCCTGGATTCGGGCGATGAGCTCGCTTACCTGCGCGAAGGGCTCGGGCGCGACCTGCTGCGCAAGCTCCGCCGCGGCCACTGGGTGGTGGAAGATGAGCTGGATCTCCACGGCATGAACCGCCACATGGCGGCGATCAGCGTCACCGAGTTCCTGCGCCACTGCCGGCATCGGCGCTTCGGCTGCGTGCGCATCGTCCACGGCAAAGGCCGCGGCTCGCGCCATCGCGAGCCGGTGCTGAAGGGCTTGCTGCGGAAATGGCTGGTGCGGCAGGACGTGCTGGCGTTCAGCCAGGCGCCGGCCGCGCAGGGCGGAAGCGGGGCGGTGCTGGTACTGCTGAAAAGCTAGACCCTAAAGGTAAAACCTAAACGGCAGCCTCGTTGGTCTCGCCGGTGCGGATGCGCACCACGTGCTCGACGCCGGTGACGAAGATCTTGCCGTCGCCGATCTTGCCGGTGCGCGCCGACTTCACGATCGCGTCGATCGCGCGCTCGACCTGGTCGTTCGGCACCACGACCTCGATCTTCACCTTCGGCAGGAAGTCGACCACGTACTCGGCGCCGCGATAGAGCTCGGTGTGGCCCTTCTGCCGGCCGAAGCCCTTGACCTCGGTGACGGTCAGCCCGGTGACGCCGACCTCGGAGAGCGCTTCGCGCACTTCGTCGAGCTTGAAGGGTTTGACGATCGCCTCGATCTTTTTCATCACCGGTCTCCTACGAATGGCGGCCATTGTATCGTAGCGCCTTGGAAAGCGTCCGCATCGTCGATTCGCTCGCCGGCGTCGATCGCGCCGAATGGAACGCGCTCGCCGGGCCGCAGCCCTTCCTGCGCCACGAGTTTCTCTCGGCGCTGATCGAGACCGGCTGCGCCAGCGCGAAGAGCGGCTGGCTGCCGCAGTTCGTGCTCCTCAGGCGCTCAGGCCAGCTCGCCGGCGCCATGCCCTTGTTCGCCAAGAACCACTCGTACGGCGAGTACGTGTTCGACTGGGCCTGGGCCGACGCGCACGAGCGTCATGGCGTCGACTACTACCCGAAGCTCGTCTGCGCGGTGCCCTTCACGCCGGTGCGCGGCGCGCGGCTGCTGGCAGCATCACCCGATGTCAGAAAAACCTTGGTAAGAGCAGCTTTGGAGCTGGCGCGCGACAGCTCCTCGCTGCATGTCCTGTTTGCCCGCGACGAAGACGCCTCGCTGCTGGCCGAATACGGCTTTCTCATCCGGCGCACGGTGCAGTTCCATTGGCGCAACGACGGCTACGCCGACTTCGACGACTTCCTGCGGCGCCTGTCGCACGCGCGGCGCAAGAACATCCGCCAGGAACGCCGCCGCGTGGCGGAAGCGGGCGTGCGGCTGCGCTGGCTCGAGGGCGCGGCGATCGAGCGGCGCCACTGGGAATTCTTCAACCGCTGCTACCGCGGCACATACGCCGCGCATCGCTCGACGCCGTACCTCAGCCTGGAATTTTTCATGCGCCTGGGAGCCACGCTGCCGGAGCACATCGCGATGGTATTGGCCGAGCGCGACGGCCGGCCGATCGCCTCGGCGCTTTTCGTGCGCGACACCGAGCGCCTCTATGGCCGCTACTGGGGCGCGATCGAGCACGTGCCGCTGCTGCACTTCGAGTGCTGCTACTACCAGGCGATCGAGTACGCGATCTCGCGAAAGATCCAGATATTCGAGGGCGGCGCCCAGGGCGAGCACAAGCTGTTCCGCGGCCTGATGCCGGTGCAGGCGCTGTCCGCGCACTGGCTCGCTCATCCGAAGTTCGCGCGCGCGGTCGAGACCTTCCTCGAGCGCGAGGGCGCCGGCGTCGCGCGCTACGTGGATGAGCTCGCCGAGCACAGTCCATTCAAGGAGGCGTCATGAGGTTGAAAGACAAGGTGGCCATCGTTACGGGCGCGGGCTCGGGCTTCGGTGCCGGCATCGCGCGGCGCTTCGCCGAGGAAGGCGCGCAGGTGATCGTCAACGATCTCAGCCCGCAGGGCGAGAAGGTAGCCAAGGAGATCGGCGGACGCTTCGTCCAGGGCGACGTGACCAAGGGCGCCGACTGGGCGAAGCTCGTGCAGGCAGCCGGCGAGCGCCTCGCGATCCTGGTGAACAACGCGGGCTGGACCCACCGCAACAAGCCCTATCTCGAGGTCACCGAGGCCGAGTTCGACAAGGTCTACGCGGTCAACGTGAAGAGCATCTATCTCTCGGCGATATACGCCGTGCCGGTGTTCCGCCGCCGCGGCGGTGGCTCGATCGTCAACATCGCCTCCACCGCGGGCATCCGCCCGCGGCCGGGCCTCACGGTCTACAACAGCTCGAAGGGCGCCGTCATCAACATGTCCAAGTCGATGGCCGGCGAGTTCGGCCCGGACAAGATCCGCGTCAACTGCGTGAACCCGGTATTCAGCCCAGAAACGGGCTTATCGGCGGAGTTCGCCGGGGGTACGGTGAGCGAGGAGGCGAAGAAGCGCTTCATGGCGACCATCCCGCTCGGGCGCTTTTCAACGCCGCTCGATGTGGCGAACGCCTGTCTTTACCTCGCGTCGGACGAAGCCGCGATGATCAGCGGCGTGTGCATCGAGGTCGACGGCGCGCGCTGCGTCTAGGCGGTCTTCCGACCGCCGAGCAGGGCAGCCACCTGCGGCTGCTTGCGCTTGGAGGTTTGCTGTGCGGGTTCGGGCTTGGGTGCCGGCGCCGGTGCTGCGGTACCCGGCTCATAGGGTTTCGAGAAAATCGGATCCGACGGCGGCTTTGCCGGCCGGTCGCGTCGCACGTTGGGCGGACTTCGGCGCGAGGGCTGGTCGCCCATCAGCGTGGCGACGGTCGCGCCACTCGGCTGGAACCCCGGCACCAGCACGCGCTCGATGCGCTTCTTGATCAGGCGCTCGATCGCGGCAACGGCGTCCATGTCCTGCGGCGCGACGAGGGAGATCGCCTCCCCGGTCAGGCCGGCGCGGCCGGTGCGCCCGATGCGGTGCACGTAGTCCTCCGGAGAATGCGGCACGTCGAAGTTGATCACCTGCGGCAGGCCCTCGATGTCGAGGCCGCGCGACGCGACGTCGGTCGCGACCAGCACCGCGGTCTTGCCCGCCTTGAAGTCGGCAAGCGCCGCCTCGCGCTCCGCCTGGGTCTTATCGCCATGGATGGCATCGGCATGGATATGGTCCAGGCGTAATTGGTGCGCCAGGCGGTTGGCCCCGATACGGGTGGCGGTAAACACCAGCACCTGCTTGAGGCCGCGCGTCTGGATGAGGTAGGCGAGGAACTCCCGCTTTTTCTCGCGGGCGACCGGGTGCAGCACGTGGCTCACGAGCTCGGCGGCAACGGTGCGCGGCGTCACCTGCACCTCCGCCGGGTTACGCAGCAGGGTCTTGACGAGCGTGCGGATCTCGTCCGGGAAGGTGGCCGAGAACAGCAGGTTCTGCCGTTCGCGTGGCAGCAGCGCGATGATGCGCTTGATGTCGGGCAGGAAGCCCATGTCGAGCATGCGGTCGGCTTCATCGAGCACCAGCACCTGCACCTGGTTGAACATCACGGTCTTGTTCTGCACGTGGTCGAGGAGCCGCCCCGGCGTGGCGACCAGGACCTCGACGCCGCGGCGCAACTCCGCGATCTGCGCATTCATGTCGACGCCGCCGTAGACCACCGTGCTGCGCAGCGGCACATGGCGTCCGTAATCGCGGAAGCTTTCGGCCACCTGCACGGCGAGCTCGCGCGTCGGCGCGAGCACCAATGCGCGCACCGGATGGCGCGCGGGCGAAGTCGAGCTGCTCGCCAGCGGCGCGAACCGCTGCAGGATCGGCAGCGCGAACGCCGCCGTCTTGCCGGTGCCGGTCTGGGCGCCGGCCATGAGATCGCGCCCCGCGAGCACGAGCGGGATCGCCTGCTCCTGCACCGGCGTGGGCTTCTCGTAGCCGAGTTCGCCGACCGCGCGCAGGAGCGGCGCAATCAAGCCGAGCTGATCGAATGAACTCAATTCAAGGTGCGCGCCGGCCGCTCGCCGGCTTCAGACGCTTCGGTCCCCGGCAGTTTGAGCTCCATGTCCCAGTCGCTCTTCTTGACGGCTGCCTGCAGCAGCCTGCAGACCGAATGCAGGAGCACGGAATCGAAGGAGAGCGTGACGCCCTGGCCTTCCGCCGGGTGCAGCGCGACCACCGGCTGACCGTTGCGATCGTGTCCGGTCTGGATGCGCGCGAGGAGTAGCGGCGCATCGCCGAGCGGCCGGCTCGCCTCGCCGGCGTCATAGGGCTTGCTGAAATCCGCTTTCGACACGGCGTGCTCGTGCTCCAGGCCGAGCAGCGCCTTGCGCGCCTCGGGGTTAGCCTGCGTGCGGATGCGCGGGCTCGCCTCTTCGGCGAGCTTGACCAGCAGCGGCCACAGGAGCTTCACGAAGCGGCGCGTCAGCGCAAGGCGCAATTCCATCGCTTCGCTGGTGGCGACGAGCATGATCAGCCGGTCCTGCTCGGCGTCGTACTCGACCTTCAGCTGGTGCAGCTTCATGGGGCCTCAGGTTTCAATACTACCTCTGATGCGTTGGACGAGCGCCGTGGTCGAGCGTTCGTGCTCGAACGGAATCGATACCACGCGGCCGCCGCGCGCGAGCACGCTACTTGCACCGACGATGCGTTCCACGGGCCAGTCGCCGCCCTTGACGAGCACATCGGGCCGGCACGCGCCGATCAAGGCCTCGGGCGTATCTTCCTCGAACCAGGTTACAGCGCTCACCGCGGCCAGCGCGGCGAGGACCGCCAGGCGATCGCAGAGCGGGTTGAGCGGCCGCCCGGCGTCTTTGCCCAGCCGGCGCGCCGACGCATCGCCATTCAGCGCCACGAGAAGGCTCGCGCCCATGGCGCGCGCCTGCGCGAGATAAGTCACGTGCCCGCGATGCAGGATGTCGAACACGCCGTTGGTGAACACCAGCGGGCGCGCGAGCTGCGCGAGCCACTCGAGTGCGCGCGGATCGCGGATCTTTGCTTCGAAGTCCGCCGGCACTACGACTTCGGCTTGGGCGCCTGGGGCGCCTCGCGCGGACGGCAGAGCTCGTTGCCTTCGCAGTATTCGAACACCTTCACCACCTTGCGCACGCCGCCGGTGTTGCGCGCGATCTCGACGGCTTCGTCGGCCTCGGCCTGGGTGACGAGGCCCATCAGGTAGACCACGCCGGACTCGGTGACCACCTTGATATGCACCTGGCTCAGGGCCTTGGCGTCGAGCAGGCGTCCGCGCAGCTTCAGCGTGAGGTAGGAATCGTTTCCGCGCGAGACAAGCGAAGAGATGCCGGAGACCTGCAGATCGTTGGTCACGTCGCGCACCGTCGGCACCGCGCGCACGATCTTCTCGGCCTCGGCACGGGCGCGCTCGTCGGGGACTTCGCCGCTGAGAAGCGCCAGGCGGTTGTAGGAGGTCACGTTGACGTGCACGGCGCTGCCGAAGCGGTCGCTCACGCGGTTGGAGGCACGCACCTCGATCGACTCGTCGTCGATCTGCGTGCCGGTAGTGCGCCGGTCCTCGAGCGAGCTGTAGGCGGCCGCGCCGCCCGCGCCGATCACCACCGGAACGCAACCCTGCAGCGTAACCGCCGCAGCCACGAGCAAGGGGATGATCGCGTGCCTCATTGCTTCGTTCCGAAAAGCTGGAAATCGATGGCATCGCACAGGCAGTGCAGCACGAGCAGATGCACTTCCTGGATGCGCGCGGTGTTCTTGTGCGGCACGCAGATGTGCACGTCGTCTGCGCTGAGCAAGGGCGCCATCTTGCCGCCGCCGTTGCCGGTGAGCCCGATGACGCGCACGCCGAGCTCGTGCGCCGCGTGCAGCGCCTCGATCACGTTG
>DASXRW010000447.1:0-13285 GCA_036506355.1 Burkholderiales bacterium | reverse complement strand
GGCGGCAGCGGCATGCGGCTCGCGCTGAACTTCCTGTCGCACGCGCTGTTCGCCACACTCTTCGCGCCGTGGCTCGCTCGCGGCCGCTTCGACGCGATCCTGGTCTACGAGCCTTCGCCGATGACGATCGGCATCCCGGCGCGCGCGCTGCGGGCGCTGAAACGGGCGCCATTGCTCTTCTGGGTGCAGGACCTTTGGCCCGAGAGCCTCTCGGCGACCGGCGCGATCAAGAGCCGAGCGCTCCTGGGCGTAGTCGATCGTTTAATAAAATGGATTTACCGCGGGTGCGACCGCGTGCTGGTCCAATCGGAAGCCTTCATCCCCTCGGTTGAAGCGCATGGCGTTCCACGCAACCGCATCCGCTATCTGCCCAACAGCGCCGAGAATTTCTACCGAAGGGTCGATCCGCGCGCAGAGGATGCGGAGGCAAGCGAGCTGCCGGCCGGGTTTCGCGTCATGTATGCGGGCAACATCGGCGCGGCGCAGGATTTCCCGACGATCCTCGCCGCCGCCGAACTACTCAAGCACGACACACGGGTCCAGTGGATCGTGCTCGGCGACGGTCGCATGCGCAGCTGGGTGGAAGACGAGGTGCATCGGCGCGGCCTGCAGGCGAGCTTTCACCTTCTGGGCCAGCGCCCTCCAGAGCGCATGCCGCGCTACTTCGCGCACGCCGATGTGCTGCTCGCGACGCTCAGACGCGAGCCGATCTTCGCGTATACAATTCCTTCGAAAATTCAGGCGTATATCGCTTGCGGCAAGCCGGTCATCGCCGCGCTCGAGGGCGAAGGGGGCCGCAACATCCGCGAAGCAGGCGCCGGCTGGGTCGTGCCGCCGGAAAATCCGCGGGCGCTCGCCGATGCCGTGACCGCCGCGAGCCGCCTGGCCAGATCGGAGTTGAGCTCTATGGGGGAGCGTGGCGAAGCATGGTTTCGCGAGCACTTCGAGCGCGACAAGCTGCTGTCGCGCCTCGAGGCTGAGCTGCGCGAGGCCGCCCAGTGAAGGTCCTGATTCTCGGCGGCGCGGGAATGCTCGGGCACGAGCTGCTGCGGCAGCTGCAAGAGCGCCACGAGACTCGCGTCACCCTGCGTCAATCGCTCGCGGCCTATGCGAGCTGCGGGCTCTTCAGTGCCGGCAATGCAGTCAGCGATGTCGACGTCTGCGCGCCGGGTCGCGTCGAGCAGGTGCTCACGGATTTCCGCCCCGACGTAGTGGTCAACGCGGTCGGCATCGTGAAGCAGCGGCCCGAGGCGCAGGATGCCATCCTGAGCATCGAGGTCAATTCGCTCCTGCCGCACCGGCTCGCGCTCGATTGCCGCGCCGTCGGCGCGCGGCTGATTCATTTGTCGACCGATTGCGTGTTCTCCGGCGCGCGGGGCGGCTACAGCGAAAGCGACCGTCCCGATCCGCTCGATCTCTATGACCGCTCGAAGCTCCTCGGCGAGGTGGCATCGAGCAACGCCATCACGCTGCGCACCTCGATGATTGGCCTTGGACTCTACCGAAAGACAAACCTCATCGACTGGTTCCTCGCCCAGAAAGGGCGCGTGCAGGGCTATCGCAATGCCATCTTTTCCGGACTCACCACCGCAGAGATCTCGCGGGTCATTGCCATGCTGATCGAAAAGCACCCGGCTGCCTCGGGCCTGTACCATCTCTCGGCGGCGCCGATCAGCAAGCTCGACCTGCTCACCAAGCTGCGCGAGCGCCTGTCGCTGCCCGTGGAGATCGTGCCGGTGGACGAGCCGAGGATCGATCGCAGCCTGGATTCCACCCGTTTCCGCAGGGCATTCTCTTACCAGCCGCCGTCGTGGGACCGCATGCTCGACGAGCTGGCGCGCGAGATCGGAGCCAGATGATCTTCCAGGGCAAGACCGTCCTCGTTACCGGCGGCACCGGTTCGATGGGCAGCACGCTGGTGCGGCGCGCGCTTTCGGGCGAGCTCGGCACGCCGAAGAAAGTGATCGTCTTTTCGCGCGATGAGGCGAAGCAGCACGAGATGCGCATGAGCTATCTCCACCGGCGCGAGGCCACCGACGAGGTGATCTTCCGCAATTTCATGAACGTGCTGGAGTTCCGGATCGGCGACGTGCGCAGCTATGCCGAAGTATGCTCGGCGGTGCGCGATGCCGACATCGTAGTGAACGCGGCGGCGCTCAAGCAGGTGCCGACCTGCGAGTACTTCCCGGAGCAGGCGCTGCTCACCAATTGCATGGGCGCCGCGAACATCGTGCGGGCCATCCAGGAAAACCGCTGTCCGGTGCAGGCCGTCATCGGCATCTCGACCGACAAGGCGTGCAAGCCGGTGAACGTGATGGGCATGACGAAGTCGCTGCAGGAACGCATCTTCATCGCCGCCAATATCCTCAACCCGGATACGCGCTTCATCTGCGTGCGCTACGGCAACGTGCTCGCTTCGCGCGGCTCGGTGATCCCGCTGTTTCTCGACCAGATCGCGAACGCTGGGCCAGTCACGCTTACCGATCCGTCCATGACGCGCTTCCTGCTTTCGCTCGATCAGGCGGCCGATACCGTGTTCACCGCGCTGCGCGACGCGCGCGCCGGGGAAACCTACGTGCCGCGTGCGCCTTCGGCCACGGTAGAGAACATCGCGCGCGCTCTGATCGGCGCGAAATCGATCCAGACCAAGCTGATCGGCATCCGCCCCGGCGAGAAGATGCACGAGATCATGGTGTCGGAGGAGGAGGCGCACCACTGCGTGAGCCGCGGCGAGTACTTCGCCATCCTGCCGATGCTGCCCGAACTGCGGCGCGACGCGCCGGCCGAGGCGAATGCGCTGTCGGGCGAATTCAGCTCCGCCGACACCGTGCTCGACGCAAAGGCGACGGTCGAGCTGCTGCGCCGCCATGGCCTGGTGGCCTCATGAAGGTGATGACGCTGGTCGGCACGCGGCCCGAGATCATCAAGCTCTCCTGCGTCATCCCCGAGCTCGACCGCGCGACCGAGCATGTTCTGGTGCACACCGGGCAGAACTACGACTACGAGCTGAACCAGATCTTTTTCGACGGCCTGGGACTGCGCAAGCCGGACCATTTCCTCGATGCGGCCGGCCCGACGGCGGCGCAGACCATCGCCAACGTCATCGCGAAGTCGGACGAGGTGATGCGGACGGAGAAGCCCGATGCATTTCTGCTGCTGGGCGATACCAACAGCTGCCTCGCAGTGATCGCGGCCAAGCGCCTCAAGATTCCGATCTTCCACATGGAGGCGGGGAACCGCTGCTTCGACGAGCGCGTTCCAGAGGAAGTGAACCGCCGCATCGTCGACCACGTCTCGGATATCAATCTCGTCTACAGCGAGCACGCGCGGCGCTACCTGCTCGCCGAGGGCATCCGCGCCGAGACCGTGCTCAAGACCGGCTCGCCGATGAAGCAGGTGCTGACGCGGCATGCTGCCGCCATCGACGCGTCCCAAGTGCTCAGGAAGCTGGGCCTCGAGCGCGGCAAATACTTCGCCGTGAGCAGCCACCGCGAGGAGAACGTCGACGACGAGGGCCGCTTTACCGAGCTGCTCGGCTCGCTCACGGCACTTCGCTCGCGATACGGCCTGCCGGTCGTGGTGTCGACGCATCCGCGCACCCGCAAGCGACTCGAGGCGCTCGGCAGCCGCGCCCCATCCGACATCCGCTTCATGCCGCCGCTCGGCTTCGCCGATTACGTCCAGCTGCAGAAATCCGCGTTCTGCGTGCTCTCGGACAGCGGCACCCTGACCGAGGAAGCGTCGATCGTGGGATTCGCCGGCGTGATGATCCGCGAAGCGCACGAGCGCCCGGAAGGCATGGACGAAGGCACCGTGATCATGGCCGGCACGCGCCCGGAGCGCATCCTCGAGGTGGTGAAGGTCGCCACCGAGCGCTTTGCGCGCGCCGGGCGCACCTGGCGCGTGGCGCCGGACTACGACGTCGACGACGTCGCCTCCAAGGTGGTCAACGCCATCCTCGGCTACACCGATTACGTAAACCGGACCGTCTGGCGCAAGTGACCGCGGTACTGGTCACCGGCGCCGCCGGCTTCGTCGGCCGCGCCGCCTGCGCGGAGTTCGCAAAGCGCGGTTGGACGGTACGCGCCGGCGTTCGCACGGCCAACACCGACTTGGCTAAGGGTTGGCCGCTGGACGGTGTCGATGTGGTGCTGCACCTCGCCGGCATCGCGCACGAGCTGCATGGCCAGAACGCCGAGGCGGCGTACCAGGAGATGAACTGCGCCGCGACCGAGCGCCTGGCGCGCGCGGCGGCGCAAGCGGGCGTGCGGCGCTTCGTCTTCATGAGCTCGATCAAGGTGAACGGCGAGCGCACGCCGCTCGACCGGCCGTTCCGCGCCGGCGATGTGCCGCAGCCGCAGGACCGCTACGCGCGCTCGAAGTGGAATGCCGAGCGCGCGCTGGCTCGCCTTGGCTCCAAACTCGAAATCGTGATCCTGCGGCCACCGCTCGTCTATGGACCGGGCGTGCGCGCGAATTTCCTGCGGCTCGTCCGCCTCGTCGAGCGGCGCCTGCCGCTGCCGTTCGGCGCGATCCGCAACCGGCGCAGCCTGATCTACGTCGGCAACCTGGTCGAGCTCATCGTGCTGGCGGCGGCTTCGCCGGCCGCGGCGGGACGCACGCTGCTCGCTAGCGATGGCGAGGATCTCAGCACGCCGCAGCTCGCCCGCGAGATCGGCGACGCGCTCGGCGCGCCGGCGCGGCTCATTCCTGTGCCGGTCTCGCTGCTCAAACTCGCCGGCACTATGACGGGCATGCGCGCAGAGATCGGGCGGCTGGTGGATTCGCTCGCGCTGGACGCAAGCGAGACGCGCGAGCAGCTCGGCTGGCGGCCGGCGTGGTCGCCGAGCGAAGGCATCGCCGAGACGGTGCGCTGGTACCGCTCGGCTGCGGCCGCTCGCTAGAATGCGCGCCATGCAAGGGGCCGCGGGGGCGGTGTCGTTCGTGCTCGCATTCATCGCCGTGCAGCTGCTGCTGTCGCGCTTTGCGCGCTTCGCGCTCGACCGGCCGAACGAGCGCTCATTGCATGAGCGCCCGGTGCCGCGTACCGGCGGCATCGCGGTGTTGATCGGCGCGGCCGCCGCGTTCGCCTTCGGCGCGGACGAGCTATGGCTGCCGCTCGGACTCGCGCTCGCGCTTGCCATCGTGTCGTTCGCCGACGATGTGAAGGGCCTCCCGGTCGCTGCAAGGCTCGCGGCGCATCTGGCCGCGGCGGCCGTGCTGGTCTGGTACCTGCTCTCGCCGATCTATATCTGGCAGGCGGCACTGCTCGTGCTCGCCATTGCCTGGCTCACCAACCTCTATAACTTCATGGACGGCTCCGACGGCCTCGCCGCCGGCATGACGCTGATCGGCTTTGCCGCGTACGCCGCCGCGGCGACGCTGGCCGACGAGCCCGAGCTCGCCATCACTTGCCTGTGCATTGCTGCCGCCAGCGGCGCTTTCCTCATCTTCAACTTCCATCCGGCGCGCATCTTTCTCGGCGACGTCGGCTCGATCCCGCTCGGCTTTCTCGCCGCCGCGCTCGGCATCGTTGGCTGGCGCGACGAAGCCTGGCCGCTCTGGTTCCCGGCGGCGGTGTTCGCGCCGTTCATCGCCGACGCCACGCTGACGCTTGCGAGGCGTGCTTTGCGCGGCGAGCGCGTCTGGCAGGCGCACCGCGACCATTACTACCAGCGCATGGTGCGGGGCGGGCTTGGCCATCGCGGCACGGCGTATGTCGCCTACGCGCTCATGGTCCTGTGCGCGGGCGCCGCGCTCGTCGCCATGCCGCAGCCATGATCACGACGTTCTATTACCGCCGCTACATCGTCTTCGTGCACGATCTCCTCGCGGCGGGGCTCGCCTGGCTGATCGCGTTCTGGCTGCGCTTCAATCTCGACATCCCCGACGATTACCGCGAGGTCATGCTGTCGCGGCTGCCGTGGGTGCTGGCGGTGCACGCCGTCGTGTTCTGGGCGCTGGGCCTCTACCGCGGGCTGTGGCGCTATGCGAGCCTGCCCGACCTGCGGCGCATCCTGATCGCGGTCTCGGTCGCCGCGGTCGCCGTACCGGCGGTGCTCGCGCTGCTGCGTATTGCGGAGGCCGTGCCGCGATCGGCGTTCCTGATTGCGCCGCTGCTGCTGGTCGTGGCGATGGGGGGCAGCCGCTTCGCCTATCGCGCCTGGCGTGAAGGGCGCCTCGCATCGCTTGTGGCCCACCCGGAGGCAAACCCGGTGCTGGTGCTCGGCGGCGGCATGGCCGCCGCGGCGCTGGTGAAGGAGCTCGCGGGAAATCCGCAGTGGCGGGTGGTGGGATTGCTCGACGACGATCCTGCGAAGCGCGGCGCCGATCTGGTGGGCGTACCGGTTCTCGGGCCGATACGGCAGCTTGCGATGATCGCGGAGCGCCATGGCGTCACGCAGGCGATCATCGCCATGCCGGAAGCGAGCCACGGTGAGCGCAAGCGCGCTGTAGAGCTCTGCAACAACGCGGGCATCTCGGTGATGACAGTGCCCGCGCTGTCCGACATCGTCTCCGGTCGGGTGAGCGTCTCGGCGCTGCGGCCGATCGAGCTCGACGATCTGCTCGGCCGCGACCCGGTCTCGCTCGACGACGCGGGGCTGCATCGCTTTCTCGACGGCCGCACGGTGCTGGTCACCGGCGCCGGCGGCTCGATCGGCGCCGAGCTCTGCCGGCAGATCGCGCGCTTCACGCCGGCGCGCCTCGTGCTCTTCGAAGTATCCGAGTTCGCGCTGTACTCGATCGCGCAGGAATTCGAGGATCGTCATCCGTCGCTCGCCGTGAGCGCCGTCATCGGCGATGCGAAGAACGAGGCGCGCGTGGCCGAGCTCTTTGCGCGCTACCGGCCGCAGGTCGTGTTCCACGCCGCCGCCTACAAGCACGTGCCGCTGATGGAGGACGAGAACGCCTTCGAAGCAGTGCGCAACAACGTGCTCTCGACCGTGGTCGTGGCGCGCGCCGCGCAGGCGCACGGCACGCGCAAGCTGGTGCTCGTATCGACCGACAAGGCCGTGAACCCGACGAACGTGATGGGCGCATCGAAGCGGCTCGCCGAGCTCGCCTGTCAGGCCCTGCAGTCCGCCGGCGGCACGGAGTTAGTGATCGTGCGCTTCGGCAACGTGCTCGGCTCGGCGGGCAGCGTGGTGCCGCGCTTTCGCGAGCAGATCGCGCGCGGCGGGCCGGTCACCGTTACGCACCCGCAGATCCAGCGCTACTTCATGTCGATCCCGGAGGCGGCGCAGCTCGTGCTGCAGGCCGGCGAGATGGGCAGGGGCGGCGAAATCTACGTGCTCGACATGGGAGAGCCGGTGCTGATTGCGGATCTCGCGAGGCAGATGATCCGGCTCTCGGGATTCGGCGAGGCCGACATCCGCATCGAATACACCGGGCTCAGACCGGGGGAGAAGCTGTACGAAGAGCCATTGGCCGATGCGGAGAAGACGCTGCCGACGCCGCACCCGAAGCTGCGTATCGCGCAGGTACGTGCACCGGAAAACGCACGCCTCTTGGACGAGGTGCTGAGCTGGCTCACAAACCCTGGTAAAGCGGATGTGCGCGAGCGCCTGCGCGCCTGGGTGCCCGAGTACGGCGCGGGCGCTTAGCGGCCGTCGGCTTTACGTAGCTCCAGCAGCTTGGCGTACTTCATGTAGCTGTTCATGCAGCCGATGGAAATGTGCAGCAGCCCGGGAACGCCGTCGAGGAAGCCCAGGCGCAGCACGTAGAACTTGAAGAAGCGCACCACCGGCGAAAAGAGCAGCCGCAGCACCCCGGAGCTGCGGCCGAGCTCGTAGGCTTGGCGGGCGGCGAGCGTGGTGTAGCGGTTCTGCCGGTCGAGGTACGCGGCGAGATCGTCTGACGAATCGTGCAACAGGTCGCCTTCGAGCGTCCCGGGCGTCACGGCGTACAGCACCTTCTCGTGCACCAGGTCGTCGCTCCAGCGCGCATTCATGCGGTTGAAAAGCCGCGGGCTCCAGTCCGGATAGCCTTCGCCGTGAGCGAGCCAGCGGCCGAGGAAGCGGTTGCGCCGCGGCATGCGGTAGACGGGTGACACCGGCGCGGCGAGCGCTTTGCCGATGCTCGCGGCGAGCTCGGGCGAAACGCGCTCGTCGGCGTCGATGCAAAGCACCCAATCGTTTCTTGCCTGATCAACGGCGAACCGCTTCTGGCGGCCGAAGCCGAGCCATTCCTTCTGCACCACGCGCGCGCCGCGGCGCGCGGCGATCTCGAGCGTGCCGTCGCTCGATGCGGAGTCGACGATCAGGATCTCGTCGGCGAAGGCCAGGCTCTCGAGGCAGGAATCGAGCACCGCGGCAGCGTTGCGCGTGATCAGCACGGCCGAGAGCGGTGCGCGAGGCGGGGCGTTCAAATTGTGATCCCGGATTTATCCCATACAATCGCGGCCAATAATTTTAAATGGCTTTCTCCGACGCTTAAGATTCTCTTCGTCAAGACCTCGTCGCTCGGCGACGTGGTGCATAACTGCCCCGCGGTGAGCGACGCCGCGCGCAAGCTGCCCGCCGCCGAGATCGACTGGGTCGTCGAGGAGCCGTTCGCCGCGATCGCGGCGATGCATGCATCGGTGCACCGCGTGATTCCAGTGCGGCTGCGCCGCTGGCGCAGCCAGTGGTGGCGCCCGGCGACGTGGCGCGAGATCGGCGCCTTCCGGGCGAGCGTAAGCGCCGAGCGCTACGACGCGATCATCGATACGCAGTCCCTTCTCAAGAGCGCGCTGGTATCGGCCTGCGCGCTCGGCGAGCGCCACGGCATGGACTCGTCGAGCGCACGTGAGCCGCTTGCCGCGCGCTTCTATCAGCACCGGCACGCCGTGCCGCGCGGCCTGCATGCGGTGGAGCGCAATCGCCGCCTCAGCGCGGCCGCGCTGGGATACAGACTCGATCTCGCGCTCGACTACGGCCTCGCGCCCATCGCGGGCGACGCTGGTGACGCGCCCTATGCCGTGTTCCTGAGCATGACCAGCCGCGCGGACAAGCTCTGGTCCGAGGAGCGCTGGATAGAGACCGGACGCGCCCTCGGCATGCGCGTCGTACTGCCCTGGGGCGACGATGCGGAGCGCGCCCGCGCCACGCGCATCGCCTCGGCCTTGCCGCAAGCCGAGGTCGGGCCGCGCATGACGCTCGAGCAGCTCGCGCGGCTTTGCGTGCGGGCGCAGGCCGTCATCGGCGTCGACACCGGGCTCACGCACCTCGCCGCCGCCCTCGGCGCCCGCACCGTGGGCATTTATTGCGGCTCCGATCCTGCCCTCACCGGAATCTACGGCGCGCCGCGGGCGACGAACGTCGGCGCGCTCGGCGTTGCGCCGAGCGCGGCCGAAGTGCTGCGGGCCTTGCGGTGAGCGCGTGGTACACGGTGCTGCTGCGGCTCGCGCTGCCGTTCTTGCTCGTGCGGCTATGGTGGCGCGGGCGCGCCGAACCCGGTTATCGCGATGCGGTGACCGAGCGCTTCGGCATCTACCGCATCGAGCGCACGGAGCGGCTGCTGTGGATCCACGCGGTGTCGGTCGGCGAAGCGCGCGCCGCCGAGCCGCTGGTGCGCGCGCTGGGCGGCGCGCTGCCCGACCATCGGATCCTCATGACCTGCACCACGGCGGCCGGCCGCGAGACGATCAAGCAGCTCTATGGCGAGTCGGTGCTGAGCGCGTATCTGCCCTACGATTTTCCGGAGGCGGCGCAGGGATTCCTGGAGTATTTCCGTCCTCGCCTCGGGATCCTGATGGAGACCGAGGTCTGGCCCAATCTCCTCGCGCAATGCGCGCGGCACCATGTGCCGGTGATGCTCGCCAACGCGCGCCTTTCCGAGAAATCGGCGCGCGGCTATCGCCGCTGGCGGCGGCTCGCGCAGCCGGCGTTCGCCTCGCTCGCCGCGGTCTGTGCGCAGAGCGCGGCGGACGCCGAGCGGCTGCGCGCGCTCGGCGCGCCTGCAGTGGAAGTCACCGGCAACCTGAAATTCGATGTCGAGCCGGACGCGGCGCAGCTCGCTGCCGGAGCCGCCTGGCACCGCGCGCTTGCACGGCCCGTGATTCTTCTCGCCAGCACCCGAGAAGGCGAGGAGCGCATGCTGCTGGACGCAGCGCCGGCGGATTTGGCAGCGCTCCTGCTCGTGGTCCCGCGGCATCCGCGGCGCTTCGACGAAGTGGCGCAGCTCGCTCAGTCGCGCCGCAGCCAGCAATCGACGCCCGCGTCCACCGATCGCGTCCACCTCGGCGACAGCATGGGTGAGATGGCGTTCTATTACGGCGCCTGCGATGTGGCGATCATCGGCGGCTCCTTTGCGCCGCTCGGCGGCCAGAACCTCATCGAGGCGCTCGCCGCGGGCGCGCCCGTGGTCGTCGGGCCGCACATGTACAACTTCGCTCAAGCAACCGAGCTCGCATTGGCTGCCGGCGCCGCCATCCAGGTGCCTGACGCTGCCTCAGCGATCCGCAGTGCCATTGGGTTACTGAAGAACGACGAGCAAAGGCACCGCATGAGCGAGGCCGGAGGCAACCTTTGCGCCGCCCACCGCGGCGCCACCGCGCGGCACCTGGCGGCTTGCCGCCGGCTGCTACGGCTGTAACGCGCGGTTCACTTCCTCGAGGTCTTCTTCGCGCAGCGTACCGGCCGCGGCCTTGAGGCGCAGCTGGTTGAGGATCGCGTTGTAGCGCGCGACGGCAAGGTCGCGCCGCGTGGAGAAGAGCTGCTGCTGCGCATTCAGCACGTCGATGTTGATGCGCACCCCGACCTCATAGCCCAGGCGGTTCGAATCGAGCGCGCTTTGCGAGGAGGTGAGCGCCTGCTCGAGCGCCGCGACCTGCGCGATGCCGTTGATGACGGCGAGATAGATCTGGCGCGTCGTCACGGCCGCGGTACGGCGCGCGTTTTCCAGGTCCTGGCGCACCTTGAGATAGTTGGCCGCCGCCTCGCGCTCGCGCGAGCTCAAGCTCCCGCCCTGGTAGAGCGGCACGGCGAGCTGCAGGCCGATCTGCCCGGTCGTGATTTCGCGTCCGACGCCGCTTTGCAAGGAGCCCGTGTCGCGCGTGGTGCCGTAACTTCCCACGAGATCCACCGTCGGCAGGTGGCCCGCGCTGGCACGCTTCGCTTCGAGCTGCGCCACGTCGGCGAGCGCCTGCTGGATCAGCACCGGGTAGCTCTGCTTCTCGGCGAGATCGACCCAGCTTTGCATGTTGTTGGGCGCCGGCGGCGACAGGCGAATTTCCGTGCGCAGCGGCTTGAGCTGCGCATATTCCTTCCCGGCAACGAGCTGCAGGGCGCGGCGCTTGTTCTCCAGATCGTTCTGCGCTGCGATCTCCTGGGCGATGATGAGGTCGTAGCGCGCCTGGGCCTCGTGCGTATCGGTGATCGTCGCGGTGCCGACCTCGAAGTTGCGCTTCGCCTGCGCGAGCTGCTCCGAGATCGCGGCTTTCTGCGCGCCGACCAGCGCGAGCGTGTCCTGCGCGGCAAGCACGTCGAAATACGCCTGTGCCGCGCGCACGGTGAGGTCCTGGCTCGCCTGGGCGAAGGTGGCCTCCGCCTGGCGCACCTGGTAGTCGGCCTGGTCGCGCTGCGCCAGGTTCTGCGGGCGGAACACCGGCTGGCTGAGGGTGAAGGTGTAGCCCAAGGTAGTGGGGTTTCTGTTGAAGCTGGGCGACACGCTGGTATCGGTGGACTCGACGTTGATGTCTTGCCTCGCCGCGTTCGCCGTTAAGTTGAGACTCGGCAGCAGCAGCGCGCGCGCCTGCGGAATGCGCTCGCGCCCGGCCTCGAGCGAAAAGCGCGCGGCGCCATAGACGGCGTCGTAGCGCTGCGCGTCGCGGTAGACCTGCAGCAGGTCTTCGGCCGCGGCCGGCAGCGCCGCCGCGGCCAATGCCGCCGTTATTCCTAATGCCCAGGCTTTAATAAAGCGGCACCGTCGGATCGACGGTTCTCGACCAGGCATCCAAGCCCCCCGCGAGATTATGGACTTTTGTGTAACCGGCTTTTTCGAGGAACAGCGCCACCTGCTGGCTGCGCCCGCCATGGTGGCAAATGGCGATGAGGTCCTTGTCCTGGTCGATTTCTGCGAGGCGTCCGGGTAGTTCGCGCATCGGTACGAGTTGCGCGCCTGCGATGCGCGCTTTTTCGTACTCCCATGGTTCGCGCACGTCGAGGAGCAAGGGCTTTGGGCGGCTCGCATCGGCGAGCCACGCGGCCAACTCCGGCGCGCTGATCTGTTTCATCTGTTAGAACCGAAAACGGCAGGGCTGCTCGGCGTTCACCAGCGGCGCGACCACGGTCTCGAAGAGATCGACGCTGTGAAACGCGCCCGGCGCGGTGCAGCTCACCAGCCGCGCAGTCATCGCCGGCGCTTCGCCGACCACGGCGAAGAGGCGCCCGCCGATCTCGAGCTGCTCGAGGAACGCCTGCGGCAGCACGGGCGTAGAGCCCGTGAGCACGATGACGTGGTAGGGCGCATGGCGCTCCCAGCCACGGGCGGCGTCGCCGATTTCCAGGGTGACATTGGCTGTGCCGTGTCGTTCCAGGTTGCGCCGGCCGAACGCAGCCAGCGCGGGCTTGATCTCGACTGAGTACACGTGCGCAGCGCGATGCGCGAGCAGCGCGGTGAAGTAGCCGCTGCCGGTGCCCACTTCGAGCACGCGGTCCGCCTTGTGCACGTCGAGCTCCTGCAGCACGCGCGCCTCGAGCTTCGGCTCCCACATGCGCTCGTTTTCTCCGAGCGGGATCTGCAGGTCGGAGAACGCGAGGGCGCGGTGTTTCTCGGGCACGAACTCCTCGCGCGGCACGACGTAGAGCAGATCGAGCACGTCCTGGTCGAGCACTTCCCAGGTGCGAATCTGCTGCTCGACCATATTGGTGCGCGCTTGCTCTAGATCCATGGCGAGCGGCATTATAATCATCGCCTTAGCGTTGGGGGTCCCGCACGCAATGGAAGCTGAGCGATGCGGGTGAGAGACACCCTTCGAACCTGATGCGGGTAATCCCGCCGTAGGGAAGCGCACATGAACGCCAATCCGAAGTTTCTTGCAGCCACCGCTCACGTAGACGACGCAGCGATCCAGCCGCTGCCCAATTCGCGCAAGGTTTATGTCGGGGAGCTGCGCGTGCCGATGCGCGAGATCACGCAATCGGGCGACAACCCGCCGATCCTCGTGTACGACACCTCCGGGCCTTACACCGAGCCGGAGGCACGCATCGACATCCGCAAGGGGCTGGCGGCGCTGCGCGAGCAGTGGATCAGCGCCCGAGCGGACACCGAGCTGCTTTCGGGCCCGACGTCCGAGTATGGGCGC
>DASXRW010000446.1:0-10237 GCA_036506355.1 Burkholderiales bacterium | reverse complement strand
CTTTAGCGAGGGCGAGGATGTGCACCGCGCCACCGCGGCGGAGGTCTTCGGCGTTCCGCTGTCCCAGGTGGATGCCGACCAGCGGCGCGTCGCCAAGGTGATCAATTTCGGGCTGATCTACGGCATGTCGTCGTTCGGCGTGGCGCAAAACCTCGGCATCGACCGCGGCACCGCGCAGACTTATGTCGATCGCTACTTCGCGCGCTTCCCCGGTGCCAAACGTTACATGGACGAGACGCGCCGGCGCGCGAAGGAGCTCGGCTACGTCGAGACCGTGTTCGGCCGGCGGCTATGGCTGCCTGAACTGCGAAGCGGCGCGCCGGTGCGCCGCCAGGCCGCGGAGCGCGCGGCGATCAATGCGCCGATGCAGGGCACCGCCGCCGATCTCATCAAGCTCGCCATGATCGCGGTGCAGAAATGGCTGGACGAATCGCAGGCGCAGGCAAAGCTCATCATGCAGGTGCACGACGAGCTGGTGCTCGAAGTGCCCGAGCACGAGGTGGAGACAACCAAGGCCCGGGTGCGCGAGCTGATGGAATCAGTGGCGAAGCTCGACGTGCCGCTCGTCGCCGACGTGGGCATCGGCGACAACTGGGATCAAGCGCACTAACTAGTAGCGCAGCGCGCCGAACACCTTGCGGATGATGCTGGACCCGGTACCGATCGGGTCCTTGCGGATCTTCTTCTCTTCCTCGGCGACCATGAGATACAGGCCGTCGAGCGCCTTGTGCGTCACGTACTCGTCGAGGTCGGCGTCTTCCTTTTTCAGCAGGCCGACGGTGGCCGCCTTGTCCGCGTACTGATCGTACTTCTGCGCAAGGTCGACGCGGGCGGTGGCGCGCTGCACGATTGGCAGGAAGCGCTTATGCAGCTGATCGCGCGTCGTGCGCCGGAAGTACTCGGTGCCGGCGGTCTCGCCGCCGGAAATGATCCCCTTTGCGTCCTGCACGGTCATCTTCTTCACTGAGTCGATGAAAAGCGCGCGCGCTTCTGGCACCGCCGACTCGGCGGCGCGGTTCATCGTCACGATGAGCTCGTCGGCGTACTTGCCCATGCCGACGCGGCGCATCACCCGTTCTGCACGCTGCGCGGACTCGGGCAGCGGAATCTTCACCTGCGGATTGCCGAGGAAACCATCGACGCGTCCCAGATTCGCCACCGCCGCAACGCTGCCCTTCTCGAGCGCGGTCTTCAGCGCCGCTGTCGCGTCCTGGCGCGTGATGTGTTCGAGCTGGGCGAAAGCAGCCGCAGACCAGCTGACGACGACCGCGGCAACAATGACGCGCCTCATATCCGCATTATCGCCGGTACGTCGCGAGCAGCACGCCGGCGAGGATCGTCGCCACTCCGGCGGCGTGGAAGCCGCGAAACGCCTCGCCGAGAAAGGCGATCGCGAGCAGCGTGCCGAACGCCGGCAGCAGATGCAGGGTGAACCCCGCCGCATTGGCACCGACGATGGCGACACCGCGGTTCCAGCAGATGAATGCGATTACCGAGGCCGCAATGCCGACGTAAAGCACGGCCAGCACGGCTTCGAGCGTCGGGGCCGGCGGCGGTGCGACGATCGAGCGCGCTAGGAAGAAGGGCGCGAGCATCGTCACGCCGAGGAGCGAAATCACGAAGAGGAACCCTACCCCGCTCAGCCCTGCCGGGCGCTGCTTGAGGAGCACCGAGTAAAGACCCCACAGCGGCATCGCCGCGAGTATCCAGAGGTCGCCGCTGTGCAACTCGAGCTCGACCAGCCGCGCGGGCTCGCCGCGCGTCATGATCAGCACTATGCCGGCGAGGGAAATCAGCATGCCGGCAATCTGCCGCGGCGTCGCCCGCTCGCGCTCGATCAGCCAGGAGCAGGCGATCATGAAGAGCGGTCCCGACGAATTGAGCAGCACGGCATTGATCGCCGTGGTGGTGCGCAAGCCCTGATACACGAACGTCTGGAAGAGCGGCACGCTCAGCAGCGCGAGCAGCGCCAGGATCCCGGCGTGCGCCCGCAGCACCTCGCCCTTGCCGGCCACGGCGCGCAGGCCGAACGGTGTCAGCACGACGAGCGCAATGAACCAGCGCCAGAAATTGAGGCTCACCGGGTCGAACGTGTCGCGCAATGCGCGGCCGAGCACCCAGTTGCCGGCCCACAGCAGGTTGGTGAGCGCGAGTAGCGAGAACGCAGCGACGTGCGAGCTAGAGGCCCGCAGCGTGCGCCTGCTGATCGGCGTGGTATGAGGAGCGCACCAGCGGGCCGATGGCAGCGTGCCTGAAGCCCAGCGCGTCCGCCTGCTTCTGATATTCGGCGAAGACCGCCGGATCCACGTAACGCTCGACCGGCAGATGATGCGGCGAGGGCTGCAGGTATTGGCCGATGGTGAGCATGTCGACGTCGTGCGCGCGCAGGTCGCGCATCACCTCGACGATTTCGGCATCGGTCTCGCCGAGCCCGACCATGAGCCCCGACTTCGTCGGCACGGCCGGGTACAGGCGCTTGAACTGCTGCAGTAGCGCGAGCGAGTGCCGATAGTCGCCGCCGGGCCTAGCCTGCTTATAGAGGCGTGGCACGGTCTCGAGGTTGTGGTTCATCACATCGGGCGGCGCGGCGGCGAGGATCTCCAGCGCGCGGTCCAGGCGGCCGCGGAAATCGGGCACGAGGACTTCGATCGTCGTTGCTGGAGAGGTTTTTCTGATTTCAGAAATACAGTCGACGAAATGCTGCGCCCCACCGTCGCGCAGGTCGTCGCGGTCGACGCTCGTGATGACGACGTAGCGAAGACCGAGTTGCGCAATCGTCTCGGCGAGATGGCGCGGCTCCTCGACGTCGGGTGCGAGCGGCCGGCCGTGCGCGACATCGCAGAAGGGGCAGCGCCGCGTGCAGATGTCGCCGAGGATCATGAAGGTCGCGGTGCCCTTGCCGAAGCATTCCGCAATGTTCGGGCAGGAGGCCTCTTCGCAGACCGTGTGCAGCTTCTGCCGGCGCAGGATGTCCTTGATCTCGTGGAAGCGGGAATTCGGGCTCGCCGCCCGCACGCGGATCCACGCCGGCTTGGGCAGCGGCGCGCCGCGCGGCACGATGCGGATCGTCTTCGCCTGGCCCTTTTCCTTTACGCCCGCTTCACGCATGCTCGAGTTGCCGGATGACGTTCGCTGCGAGCCGCTCGCCCATGGTGTCAATGCCTTCGGCGAAGCCGAGATCGCGCGTCTGCGTTACCGGCAGTCCCGGATAGCCGCAGGGATCGATGGCGGAAAAGGGTGCGAGGTCCATGTCGACGTTGAGCGCGAGGCCATGGTATGCCCGCCCCCGCGTTACCCGTATGCCGAGCGCCGCGACCTTGGCCCCGTCCACATAGACCCCCGGCGCGCCGGGGCGGCGCATCGCTTTGCTGCCCAGCAGGTCGATCACTGCCTGTTCCAGGAGGCGGACGAAGGGCTTCACCTTCATGCCGCGGCGCGCGAGATCGATGAGTGTGTAAAGCACGACCTGGCCGGGCCCGTGGTAGGTGATCTCGCCGCCGCGATCGGCGGCGATCACCGCGATGCCGTTTGCGACGCGCACCGGCGCGGCGCCCTGCCCCAGCGTGTAGACCGGCGCATGCTCGAGCAGCCAGAGCTCGTCCACCGTGCCCTCGTCGCGCTCGCGCGTGAAGCGGCGCATGGCTTCCAGTGTCGGCAGATAGTCGGCGCGTCCAAGTCGGCGCACCACGATGTCTGCGACGAGGGTCATAGCACCATCACCACGCCCGGATGGTCGCAAAGCTCCTGGTAGAGCGCGTCGAGCTGCTCGCGCGAGGTCGCGCGCACGATGCAGGTGACGCTGAGGTAGCGGCCCTTGCGGCTCGGCCTCATCTCCACCGTGCCGGGGTCGAAGTCCGGCGCGTGCTTCACCACGATGTCGGTCACGGCCTGGGCAAAGCCCGGCTGTTTGCGGCCCATCACCTTGATCGGGAAATCACAGGGGAACGCCAGCGGCGAGCTGTCGGCGACCAGCGGCATCAGTGCTCGCCCCCGCCCGCCATAGATTCAGGCCGGGAGCGACTCGCGCCGGCCCGCGCGCATCACCTTGTGCTTGAAGTCCTGATAGAGCCGGTACATGCGCCGGAATACGGGCCCGGGCCGGCCGTCGGCGACCGGCGCGCCGTCGAGCCGCACGACCGCAAGCACCTCCTTGGAGGACGAGGTGACCCAGATCTCGTCGGCTGCGCGTACCTCGGCCTCGGCTATCTCGCGGAACTCGAGCGGCAGCGCATTCGCGCGCGCGAGCTCGACCACGATGTCGTAAGTGATACCGGGGAGGATCAGCTCGTTCTTCGGCGGCGACTGGATCACGCCGCGCTTGACGACAAAAACGTTGGACGCGGAGGCTTCGGTGAGCTTGCCGTCGCGAAACAGGATGGTTTCCACGGCATCGGCTTCAGCCGAGAGCTGGCGCAAGAGCACGTTGCCGAGGAGCGAGATCGACTTGATGTCGCAGCGCAACCAGCGGTTGTCGCGCGCGCTGATCGCGGCTGCGCCCGCCTCCACCTGCGCAGGCGCCGGCGGCACCAGCGGGTTCGACATGACGAAGACCGTAGGCTCGGCATCCTTTGGAAAGGCGTGGTCGCGCTTGGCGACGCCGCGCGTCACCTGGAAGTACACCGCCTGATCCTCGAAGGACTGTCGTGCGACGAGCCCGGAGATGAAGCCGCGCCACTGCTCGCGCGTATAAGGATTGCGGATGCCGACCGCGGCGAGGCTGCGCTCCAGGCGCGCGAGGTGCTCCTCGAGCCGGAACGGCACCTTGGAGTACACCGGCACGACTTCGTAGACGCCGTCGCCGAAGATGAAGCCGCGGTCGAGCACCGGCACCTTGGCGTCCTCGAGCGGCAGAAACTCACCGTTCAGGAAAACCGTCGCTACTTGATCCACAGTCTTGCCTATTTGAACCACAACCTCAGTGTATCCCAGGCCCGCCCGAAGATGCCCGCGGGGCCGACCGGCTCGAGCGCGAGCAGCGGATATTCGGCGAACGGCTTGCCGTCGAGCGCTACGCGCAGCGTGCCGACGCGCTGGCCCTGCGCGACCGGCGCGATGAGCGGCTGCTGCGCCACCAGCTCGGCCTTGAGCTTGTCGGCCTCGCCCTTCGGCACGGTGACGTAGAGCTCACCCCTCATGCCGGCTTTGACGGCGCGCGACGCGCCCTTCCAGACTTCCAGCGTGCGCACCACCTCGCCGCTGGCGAAAAGCTTGACGCTGTCGAAGAACTGGTAGCCCCAGTTGAGGAGCTTCTGCGACTCCTGCGCGCGCGCCGACTCCGAGGTCGAGCCGAGCAGGACCGACAGCAGGCGTCGCGGACCCCGCTTCGAGGAAGCGATGAGACAGTAACCCGCCGCTTCGGTGTGTCCGGTCTTCACCCCGTCGACGGTCGGGTCGAGCCACAGCAGGCGGTTGCGGTTGGGCTGCGTGATGTTGTTGTAGCGGAACTCCTTGATCGCGTAGTACCTCGCATAGTCCTCGGGAAAATCGCGGATCACCGCCGCGGCGAGGAGATAGAGGTCGCGCGCGGTGCTGTAGTGCCGCGCGTCCGGCAGGCCGGTCGCGTTCATGAAGTGGCTGTTGGCCATGCCGAGGCGCGCCGCCTCGCGGTTCATCATCTGCACGAATACGTCCTCGGATCCGGCGACGGCTTCCGCGAGAGCGATGCACGCGTCGTTGCCGGATTGGACCTCCATGCCCTTGATCAGCTCGTCCACCGTGACGGGCTTGCGCGGCTCGATGAACATGCGCGAGCCGGGCGCGCGCCAGGCGCGCGCCGATACCGGCACCTGCTGCCCGAGCGTCAGCTTCCTTTCGCGCAGCGCGGCGAAGACCAGGTAAGCGGTCATCAGCTTGGTGAGCGAGGCGGGCTCGATGCGCTCATCGGCCTTCTCGGCCACGAGCACCTGCTCGCTCGTGAGATCGCCCACCATCCACGATTTGCCCATGACGCGCGGCGGCGGCGGCGCGGCGGCGTGCGCCGCGGCACATATAAAAACCGCAACGAGCAGGATGCAGCGGGCCATGAACCTGGAAAAGCGGCGGATTATAGGCCGGCGCGCGCGCCGGGCACGATCGCTTCGATCTCGACTTCGCCGCTCCCGGTACCGAGCAGGCCCAGCCGGTGTGCGGCGGCATAGGAGAGATCGATCACACGGCCGGAGTGAAACGGCCCGCGATCGTTGATGCGCACGATCACCTGCTTTCCGCTCTTCAGGTGCGTGACGCGCACATAGCTCGGGATCGGCAGGATCGGGTGCGCGGCGGTCATCGCATACATGTCGTAGGTCTCGCCGCTCGCGGTCTTCTGTCCGTGAAAGCGCTTGCCGTACCAGCTCGCGACGCCGCGCTGGTGAAAGGGCCGCACCGAGGCGAGCGGCACGTACTTCTTGCCGAACACCTCGTAGGGCCGGTTGGCGGAGCGATGCAAGGGCTCGGCGCGCGGCTTGGCGTCGGCGATCCGGTCGAGAGCGCCGGGCGGATTGGCGGCTGGGCCGTCGTCCTTGTAATAACCGCCCTTCTTGGGTGCCGAGCTGCACGCGGCCAGCACCGCGAGCGCGATAACGGGCGCGAGCCTTCTCACGCTTCGTACACCACGTTGCCCGCGACCAGGGTATAGCGCACGCGTCCCGCCAGCTCGTAGCCGAGGAAAGGCGTGTTCTTGCCCTGGCTCTTCAGCGTCTCCGCCGATATGCGAACGCTCGCCCCGGGATCGAACAACGCAATGTCCGCAGGCGCCCCAACTGCCAGGCGTCCGGAGCCCACGCCGAGAACGCGGGCGGCGTCGGAAGTGATGCGGGCAAGAGTCTTGCCGAGCGGCAGCTTGCGCGCTTCGCCCCATTTCAAGGTCAGCGGCAAGAGCAGCTCGAGCCCGGTCGCGCCCGGTTCGGCTTCGGCGAACGGCCGGTGCTTGCCGTCGTCGTCGACCGGCGTGTGGTCCGAGCAGACGCAGTCCACCGCGCCATCCTCCAGCCCGCGCGCGAGCGCGTCGCGGTCGCGCGGGCTGCGCAGCGGCGGCTCCAACCGGCAGTTGGAGTCGAAGTAACCGAGATCGCGGTCGCATAGGTGCAGATGATGAATGCCGACATCGCAGGTCACCGGCAGTCCCTCGCGCTTGGCGGCGCGCATCATTTCCACCGCGCCCGCGGTCGACAGGCGACAAACGTGCACGCGCGCCCGCGTCGCGCGCACGAGCTCGAGCAGCGTGGCAAGTGCAATCGTCTCGGCGAAGGCCGGTATGCCCGGGAGCCCCAGCCGCGTGGCGACCTCGCCGTCGTGCGACACGCCGCCTTTCGCGAGCCAGGCGTCCTCGGCGCGCAGCCACACCGGAAAACCGAAGGTCGCGGCGTACTGCAGCGCGCGCCACAGCACTTGGTTATCCGCCATGGGCGCGTTCGCCTGCGAAAAGGCCACGCAACCGGTCTCGGCGAGCTGCGCCATTTCGGTGAGCCGCTCGCCTTCGAGCTTCACGGTGAGCGCACCAATGGGATACACGCGGGCGCGCGACAGCGCCTTGGCGCGCCGGCGCAGCATGTCGACCAGCCCCGGCTCGTCGAGCGGCGGATCGGTGTCCGGCGGGCAGGCGAGGCTCGTGACGCCGCCGGCGAGCGCTGCTTCCATCTCCGATTCGAGCGTCGCCTTGTATTCGAAGCCCGGCTCGCGCAGCCGCGCGGCGATGTCGATGAAGCCCGGCGCCGCGACCAGCCCCTTCGCATCGATGCTGCGATCGGGCCGTGCGAACTCTTCGCTGATCTTGCCCTCGGCGATGTACAGATCGCCGGTGCCGTCGCGACCGCTCGCCGGATCGATGATGCGCGCGTTCTTGATGGCAATCTTCATCAGTTGCCGGCGACGATGCTCATCACTGCCATGCGCACGGCGATGCCGAAAGTCACCTGCGGCAGGATCACCGAGTGCGGGCCGTCGGCGACCGACGAGTCGATCTCGACGCCGCGGTTCATCGGTCCGGGATGCATCACGATGGCATCCGGACGGGCGAGCGAAAGCTTGTCAAGCGTCAGGCCGTAGTGCTTGAAGTATTCCTGCGCCGAGGGAAGCAGCGCGCCCTTCATGCGCTCGCTCTGCAGGCGCAGCATCACGACGACGTCGCAGTCGCGCAATCCTTCGCGCATGTCGTGGAACACCTTCACCCCGAGCGCCTCCACGCCCATCGGCAGCAGCGTCTGCGGCCCGATGACGCGCACCTGCGGCGCGCCGAGCGTCGTCAGGCCGTGGATCAGCGAGCGAGCGACGCGCGAATGCAGCACGTCGCCGATGATGGCGACGGTGAGGCGCGAGAAGTCCTTCTTGTAATGGCGGATGGTGAAGAGATCGAGCAGCCCCTGGGTCGGGTGCGCGTGCCGGCCGTCGCCCGCATTCACCACGTGCTCGTGCGGCTTGACGTGGCGCGCGATGAGAAACGGCGCGCCCGAGGAGTTGTGCCGCACGACGAAGATGTCGGCCTGCATCGCCGAGAGATTGGCCACGGTGTCGAGCAGCGATTCGCCTTTCGACTGCGAGGAGACGGCGATGTTCAAGTTGATCACGTCCGCGGAGAGGCGCTTGGCCGCGATCTCGAAGGTCGTGCGGGTACGCGTCGAGGGCTCGAAGAACAGATTGAAGACGCTCTTGCCGCGCAGCAGCGGCACTTTCTTGACCTCGCGCTCGGTGACGCCGACGAACGATTCGGCCGTGTCGAGGATCTGCGTCAGGATGCCGGGTGGCAGCCCCTCGATCGACAGCAGATGCTGCAGCTCGCCCGCGGCGTTGAGCTGCGGGTTACGCTCCACTGTTGGCCTCCAGCGCGAGCGCGAGCTTGCCATCGGTGCCGCGCGTCAGGCGCAGCCGCATGCCGGCCGGGACCTCTACTTTGGCCCCGCAGTACTGGGCGCAGATCGGCAGCTGGCGGCCGCCGCGGTCGGCGAGCACTACGAGCGTGATGCTCGCCGGCCTGCCGTAGTCGAAGAGCTCGTTCATCGCCGCGCGCACCGTGCGGCCGGTGTAGAGCACGTCGTCCACCAGCAGGAGCTCGCGGCCGTTGACGTCGAACGGGATCTTGGTGCGCTTGGGATCGTGATGCAGGCCCTGCTCGTGGTAGTCGTCGCGGTAGAACGCGATGTCCATCAGGCCGAGCGGCGTCGGCAGCGCAAGCAGACCGTGCAGCCGCTCGGCGAGCCACGCACCGCCGGTATAGAGCCCGATCATGGCGCTCTTCGGCCCAAGCCGCGGCCGCAGCTCGGCGGCGAGCTTCTGGCAGAGCTTTTCTGCCTCAGGTAACTTCATGCAGCTTCATGGAAGTATTGCTCCAGCAGTAACTGCGCGGCGACGGAGTCCACCGCCTTCTTCTTTACGCCGCGCAGCAGGCTCTCGGCCTCGACCGAGCTGAAGCGCTCATCCACCCGTGCCACCGGGAGGCGAAAGCGCCCTTCGAGCTGGCGCGCGAAGCGCTCGACGCGCCGCGCGAGCGGATGCTCGCCGTTCGCCGCGACCGGCAGGCCGATCACGAGCTGCGCGGGTTGCCATTGCTTCACCAGGCGACCGATGGCGTCGAAGCCCGGCGCGGCGATCGCCGGCAGCGGGTGGGCGGTGCCGAGCTCCGGCTCTCCGACCGCTACTCCAATGCGCTTTAAACCGAAATCGAAGGCGAGAACTGTGCGCGCGGCGCGCTCAGGCATGTCCCGCTTCGTCCTGCAGCCTCGCGTAGTCGACGCCAAGCAATTGCATCGCCTGGGCAAGGCGCTCTTCGGCCGGGATGTCGAAGAGGATGGCATCGCGCGCTTCGACCGTGAGCCAGGCGTTCTGCGAAAGCTCCTGCTCGAGCTGGCCGGGAGACCAGCCCGCGTAGCCGAGGGTCACCAGCATGCGCTTCGGACCTTGGCCGCGGCCGACAGCTTCAAGGATGTCCTTGGAGGTGGTGAGGCCGATCATCTCGCGCACCCGCAGCGTCGACTGCCAGTTGCCCGCGGGCTCGTGGAGCACGAAGCCGCGGTCGGTCTGCACCGGGCCGCCGAAGTAGATCGGCGCTTCGGAAAGCGCGGCATCGCTGATGGAGAGCGACAGGCGCTCGAACAGCCCCTGCAGCGTCATGTCGATCGGGCGATTCACCACCAGGCCGAGCGCGCCCTGGTCGTTGTGCTCGCAGATATAGGTGAGCGTCTTTGCGAAGTACGGATCGGCCATGTTCGGCATGGCGATCAGGAAGTGATGCGTCAGATTGATCGAGGACATGCGCCCTTGCGGC
>DASXRW010000445.1:0-6373 GCA_036506355.1 Burkholderiales bacterium | reverse complement strand
TACTACCAGCTGATGGAGACGAGTCTCCGCGAGTTGCTGGTGGAGAAGGGCATCGTCACGGACGAGCAGGTGAACGCCGAGGTGGCGGCGATGCGAGCGCGGCAACCGGAGCGCGGCGCTCGCGTGGTGGCGCGGGCATGGACCGATCCGGCATACAAGGCACGGCTGCTGGCCAATGGCACAGCGGCGTGCGAAGAGCTGGGCCTCGAAATTCCCGCGCTGCGGCTCGTGGTGGTCGAGAACACGCCGCAGGTGCACAACGCGATCGTCTGCACGCTGTGCTCGTGCTATCCGCGCGTGCTGCTCGGCATCCCGCCCGACTGGTACAAGTCGCGCAACTACCGCTCGCGCATGGTGCGCGAGCCGCGCGCGGTGCTGGCGGAGTTCGGCCTCGCCATTCCGGAGGCGGTGCAGATCCGCGTGCACGATTCGACGGCCGACATGCGCTACATGGTCTTGCCGATGCGCCCGCAAGGCACTGAAGGCTGGGACGAGGCGCGCCTCGCCGGCATCGTCACGCGCGACTCGATGATCGGCGTCGCGGTACCTAAGGTGAAATGAGGGTTGGCTAAGCTCGCCCCGCTGGGCGCGGTGCCGCTGGGAGACTGCGCGGTCTACGTCGAGTTCGCGAAGACGCTCGACCTGGAAGTGAATTCGGCCGTGCAGCGCCTCGCGACGATGGTGCATGGCCGCGCGCTGCCGTGGGTGCGCGACGTGGTACCGGCGCTCGGCGGGCTCGCGATCCATTTCGATCCGGATCATCCCGCGCTTAGCGGCGACGCCCTGACCGCGGCGCTCAACACGGTGAGCGATTGCCTGAAGGAGGGGCTGCCGAAGCCGGGCGACGTCCTGCGCACGGTGGAAGTGCCGGTGTGCTACGAGTCGGAGTTCGCGCCGGATCTCGCGGAAGTCGCGGCGCTCGCCAAGGTCACGCCGGAGGAAGCGGTGCAGCTTCACGCCGGAGCCGACTACCGCGTGCTGATGATCGGCTTCGCGCCGGGACACGCGTACATGGGAGGGCTGAATCCGAAGCTCGCGGTGCCGCGGCGCGCGACGCCGCGCGCCATCGTGCCGGCGGGATCGGTCGCCATCGCCAACGACCAGACGGTGGTGTATCCGTACGCCATCTCCGGCGGCTGGAGCATCATCGGCCGCACGCCGCTCGCGGTATTCGACGCCGAGCGCCAGGAGCCGAGTCTCTTCGCCGCCGGCGATCGCGTGCGCTTCAAGCCGATCTCGCGCGCCGAGTTCCACAAGCTCGTCGGCCAATGAGCATTCAGGTCCTCCGGCCGGGACTCCTGATGACGGTGCAGGACATGGGGCGCCACGGCCATCAGCACGTGGGTCTCTGTCCCGGCGGCGCGATGGATCCGCTCGCGCTGACGCTCGCCAATGCGCTGGTGGGCAACGATCACGGCGCGGCGGCGCTCGAGCTCACCGTGCTCGGCCCCGACCTGCTCTTCGAACGCGACACGCTGGTCGCGCTGGTCGGCGCGGAGTTCGAAGCCGACATGCCGATCAACCGCCCGGTGCTGGTGGCGCGCGGCTTGCGCGTGTCGATCAGCCGCGCGGCGCGCGGTGCGCGCGGCTACCTCGCGATCGCGGGCGGCATCGCGGTGGAGGAGGTGCTCGGCAGCAGAAGCACCTATCTCCCCGGCGGCTTCGGCGGGCTCGACGGGCGGGTGCTGAAGCGCGGCGACGTGCTGCCGCTCGCCCCCGATGCGGCGAAGATCTCGCGCGAGCGCTTCGCGGAGCTCAAGAACAAGGACAAGCGCGGCTCGAGCGTGCGCTGGTCGGTGCTGCCGCTCACCGTGCCCGATCGCGAGCCGATCGTGCTGCACGCGATCGAGGGCGAGCACTTCGGCGATTTCGACGCCAACATGCAGCGCGTGTTCTTCGACACCATCTGGCGCGTCACGCCGGACTCCAATCGCATGGGCTATCGCCTCGCCGGACCACCGCTCGCGCGTACCAAAACCGATGAAATACTCTCGGGCCCGACCTGCCTCGGCAGCGTGCAGGTGCCGGCGAACGGCGTGCCGATCGCGCTGATGGCGGACCACCAGACCACCGGCGGCTATCCGCGCATCGCCGAGATCGCCTCCGCCGACGTGCCGCGCCTTGCGCAGATCGCGCCGGGCGGCACCGTGCACTTCGCGCGCACCACGCTCGACATGGCCGCGGAGCTGCGCAAGGACACGCGCAACCGCATGGAGACCGTGCTGCGCGGCATCGCCTGGGAGTATGGCAAGTAGAATTCGGAATTCGGGGTCAGGACCGTAATTATTCAAAGCGGCTAAGCCGATAATTACGGTCCTGACCCCGAATTCCATATGAAGCGCATCGACCTCAACTGCGACATGGGCGAGAGCTACGGCGCCTGGAAGATGGGCGCCGACGCCGAAGTCATGCCGCACATCAGCTCGGCGAACATCGCCTGCGGCTTCCATGGCGGCGATCCCGCGACGATTCGCAAGACCGTGCGACTCGCGCTCGACAACGGCGTCGCGATCGGTGCGCATCCCTCGCTGCCCGACATCCAGGGCTTCGGCCGGCGCGTGATGAAGATCTCGGCCCAGGAGATGTACGACCTCGTCGTCTACCAGGCCGGCGCGGTCGAGGCCTTCGCGCGCGCCGCGGGCGCGAAGCTGCATCACATCAAGTGCCACGGCGCGCTCTACAACATGGCGGCGAACGACGAGGGATTGTCGGACGCGATGGTGCGCGCGGCGAAGGACCTGGGCGCGATGCTGTATGTCCTTTCCCGCAGCAAGAATTTCGACATCGCAAAGCGTGCGGGCATTCCAGTCTGCGGCGAGGTGTTCGCCGACCGCGGCTATTCCGACGACGGCACGCTCGCCCCGCGCGACAAGCCCGGCGGCATGATCGAGGACGCCGACAAGGCGGTGAAGCAGGCGCTCGCGATGATCGAGGACGGGTACGTGACCAGTCTCTCGGGTAAACGGGTACCCGTTGCGGCGGACACGCTCTGCATCCACGGCGATCAGCCGGGCGCGGCGGCCTTCGCGAAGGCGCTGCGGCGTGCATTCGCGGAAAGGAAGATCGAGGTTGGCGCACCCTAAGCTCTTCACGCCGATCGAGCTCGGCGGCATCACGGCTCCGAACCGCATCGTCGTCTCGCCGATGTGCCAGTACGTCGCCGACGACGGCTGCATGAACGACTGGCACTTCATCCACCTGGGACATCTCGCCTATAGCGGCGCGGGATTGCTGATGGTGGAGGCGACGCACGTGACGCGCGAAGGGCGCATCACCCACGGCTGCATGGGCCTGTACAACGAGCACAACGAGGCCTCCATCGCGCGCGTGATCCAGGCCTGCCGGCGGCTGACGAAAAACCCGATCGGCATCCAGCTCGCGCACGCCGGGCGCAAGGCGTCATCGCAGGTGCCGTGGGAAGGGCGGCTCTGGCTCAAGCCGGAGCAGTCGCCGTGGCAGACGGTGGCGCCCTCGCCCATTGCGCACGGCGAAGGCTGGCATGTACCGCATGAGCTCTCGCCCGCCGAAATCCGCCAGCAAGTGGAAGCATTCGTGGCCGCCAGCGTGCGCGCGAAGCGCATCGGCTTCGATCTGGTCGAGCTGCATTGCGCGCACGGCTATCTGATCCACGAATTTCTGTCGCCGCTCTCGAACCAGCGCCGCGACGCCTACGGGCAAAACCGGATGAAATTTCCGGTCGAGGTCGCCGCGGCGGTGCGGGAAGCATGGCCGAAAGAGCGCGCGCTAGGCGCGAGGATCAGCGCGCACGACTGGGCCGATGGCGGCCTGGGGCCGGAGGATGCGGTGGCCTACGCAAAGGAGCTGAAGCGCATCGGCTACGACTATGTCTGCGTCTCGAGCGGCTCGATCGTGGCGAACCAGAAGCTGCCGCCAGCTACCCCGGGCTACCAGGTGCCGTTCGCGGAAAAGGTAAAGAAGAGCGCCGACATCAAGGTGCGCGCGGTGGGAATGATCGTCGACCCTGAGCACGCCGAGCAAATCATCGCCTCGGGCAAGGCCGACACGGTGGCGATGGCGCGCGCGTTCCTCGACAACCCGCGCTGGGTCTGGCACGCCGCCGAGCGCCACGGCATCAAGCTCGACTATCCGCCGTCCTATGCGCGCAGCCGCTTCGATCTGTGGCCCGGCGCGAAGCTCGCGCGTCCCGAATGGCAGGACGAGTCGCAGGTCGGATGAAAAGACCCGGCCGTTTCCTCGCCGCTCTCGTGGTCGCCGTATCGCTCGGCAGCCTGGCCGGATGTGCGACGCAGGCACGCTCGCCGGACGGGCAGCTGCAATTTCCGCAGTACAAATTCTCGGTGAACGCACCGCCTGCCGGATGGGCGCCGACTGAACCGAAAATTCCGGGTGAATTTGCCGCGTGGTCCAACGCCGCGACGAGATCCCGCATCGGCATCCAGGCGCACCAGCTTCTCCCGGACGGTTCGCTGCGCTCGGTCGTAGAGGCATTCAAGGCCGGGATGACTCCCGGGACGCGGGATCGTCCTGGCACGGTGGTGTTTACCGTAAAGGACGAGAAAGAAATCGATCTCGACGGCAAGAGGTTCTACCGCGTGATTCTCGGAAACAGCAGTACCCCCGCCGACTTCATCTTCTATTTCTTGCGCGGCGAGGAGTTCGTTTTCAGCTTGTCCCTGGCCGTGTTTCCCGGAGATTACGAGAAGGATCTTGCCGTCCTGGAGCAGATGACGCGAGGTGTCCGCTCCTGAATTTCTCGCGGGACACCCTGACCCGGCAGTTCGAAACGGCGTGGAAGCTGGCGAGCTTCCACCTCGATGGGCTCACCACCGAGCAATGCCTGTGGCGGCCCGCGCGCGTGGGTTTGCATGTCCACCAGCTCGCCGATGGCAGCTGGCGCGCCGACTGGCCCGATCGCGAGGGCTACGACCTCGGCCCGCCGAGCATTGCGTGGCTCACCTGGCACATCGGCTTCTGGTGGTCCATGGTGCTCGACCATTCGTTCGGCGCCGGCGCGCTTTCGCGCGAGAAGCTGCTGTGGCCGGGCAACGCCGATGAGGTCCGCGAATGGCTCGGCCGGCTGCACGCGCAGTGGGGCCGGAAGTTCAGCCCGCTGAGCGACGACGAGCTGCGCTCGGCGCAGCGCACGCGCTGGCCTTTTCGCGACCGCCCATTCGGCGACGTCGTCGCCTGGGTCAACGTCGAGCTGACGAAGAACGCCGCCGAGATCGGCTACGCGCGCTTCCTCTATGCCGTTCGTACTTAGACTGTTGCTGGCATTTCTGCCGGCGCTCGCCTTCGCCCAGCCGAAGTCCGTCTTCATCGCCGACCTGACCTGGCCCGAAGTAAAGCAGGCCATCGCGAGCGGCAAGACCACCGCGATCTACTACGCGGGCAGCACGGAGCAGAACGGTCCGCACATGGTGCTCGGCAAGCACAACGTCATCGCCGCGTATCTCGCCGGACGCATCGCCGAGGAGCTGGGCAATGCGCTGGTCTACCCGGTGCTGCCATTTGCGCCGACCGGCGATCACATGCAGTTCCCCGGCAGCGTGACGCTTTCGGACCAGACCTTCGCGGCCGTCGCGCGCGAGGTGGCGGCGAGCATGCTCTCCGCGGGATTCCGGAAGGTCGTGCTGATGGGCGACCATGGCGGGGGGCAGGATGCGCTCAAGCAGGTTGCCGCCGGTCTCGACAAGGAGTGGCGCCCGAAAGGCGCGCGTGTCCACTACATTCCCGACGCCTACTACAAAGCGCAGGAGCAGATCCGCGCCTATCTGGTGAAGCGCAACTTGCCTACCGGCGAGCACGCTGGCATCGAGGACACGTCGGAGCTCATGTTCCTCGATCGCGAGCAGAAGTGGATCCGGCGGGATAAGCTCGCGCGCGGTGATCGAAAGTCCGGCGTCGATGGCGATCCGCGGCAAGCGTCGCCCGAGCTGGGCAAGGCGTTGCTCGACATCAAAGTCAACAACGCGGTCACGCAAATCAGAAAGCTGGTGGGGAAACCATGATCAAGTCGGCTCTCGCAGCAGCGCTGATCTTCTCGTCTTTGCCATGCCGGGCGGAGGTCATCGCGATCGTCGGCGCCACGGTCATCCACCCCGAGCGCGATCTTCCCGCCGCCGTCGCGGCGAACAGCACGGTAATCATCAAAGGCAATCGCATCGAGCGCGTCGGACCGGCGAGCTCGACGCCGGTGCCGAAGGGCGCGACGCGCATCGACGGCAAGGGCAAGTGGGTCGTTCCGGGTCTGATCGATGCGCACGTCCACTTCTTCCAGTCGGGCAATTTGTACACGCGGCCCGACGTGGCGGACTTCAATGCCGTCGTGCCTTACGCGAAGGAGGTCGAGCGCAACAAGGCGCGGCTTGCCGCGACCTTCAAGGTGTGG
>DASXRW010000444.1:0-4528 GCA_036506355.1 Burkholderiales bacterium | reverse complement strand
CGTGGGGCGCGGGACTCTCTTTGCTCGGCGCGCTGCCTTCGGGCTGCGCGGCCGAATGGTCTTTGCTGCCGCCCCGGCCGGTTCCCTGGGTCATGAAACCGCTGGCGAGCGCGAAAACCGAGGAAACGGTTCTTGCGGATGGCCGCGTGCGGCTGCATATCGAGCACGAGCTGCTGAGCGCGGTGACCCCCGCGATGCTCGTGTGGTGGTGGCGCAATATGGGCGGCGAGATCGAGCTCAACGGGCAGGCCTACCCGCGCTATCTCGTCTGGCACCCGATCGACCACATCCATTTCGAGGTGGCCAAGCCGCTTCCCGATGGCAGCGTGGGGCCCGGCGCGGTGTTTCACATCGTCGAAGCGCTCGGCGCCGACATGAACAACCTGATCGACGCCCGTCTGCACCTGCGCGAGCTCAGCGAGGCGGGCGCCGTCGTCGAGGTTCGAGCGCTCGCGCAGACGGTATTGCAGATCCGCGGCGAGTTCCTGCCGCGCGAAGCCGGCACGCAAGTCATCTCGACGATGACCATCGGCTCTTCCGGCTGGCTGGGCGAGCTCGGCCTGAACGCGCCGCTGATCGAGCGCTTCTTTCCGCCGGCGCGGCGCAAGGCCTGGCTCAAGCACAGCGTGGAAGAAATCGGCAACCTGGAGTTCTTCCTGCCTGAGCTCTATCGGCGCCAGACGCGCCCGCCTTAGCGCTCGCGGCGCCGTCGTGGTGTTTCGCTGCAGCGCGGCAAATCGCGGCTCGACGGGACACAGAGATAAACGCCGCAGCGACGGTCTGGACAATTCTTGTAACTCCCCGCCGTTAGGCTCAGTATCGTTATGGGGGTGAAGAGCATCTACGTGGCGCAGGACAAGAAATTTTTCAGGCTCACCTCCGAGGGGCGCTCCCTCTGGGCGCGCCGCAAGAGCCTGCCGCTGCCGCTCGACTACCGCCGCATCCTCGGCCTGGTCGACTACGCCGGCCACCCCGAAGTCATCCGCAGCTATCTCGCCCGGTATCCGGGGCACGTCGTCGACGAATGGCTGAGCGAGTTTGAGGCGCTAAAGCTGATCGAGTCGATCGCGGCCACCGAAGTCAGCCTCTCGGAGATTTCCAGGAAAACCGAGCCGCCGCCGCTCGAGGCCGAGGACATCGGGAATTCCGAGCTCGAGGTGACATTCGCCGACATCTCGCTCACGCGGCTCGGCGTCTATGTGGCCTACGACCGCGTCGCGAACCGGCCCGCGAGCTCCAAGCGCCCCGAGGATACGCTGGCGCTCATCGTGGAAGACGATCCGGACCAGCGCGCGCTCGCCGTGCTGCGCCTGACCAGCGCGGGATATCCCGTGGAGACCGCCGATAGCGTGCAGGGGCTCTTCAGCGCTTTGCAGAAGGGCACGCCGGACGCGATCTTCCTCGATATCGGGCTGCCGGACGGCGACGGCTTCGAGGTGCTCGCCACGCTTCGCCAGCATCCTGTATGCGCGCCGCTGCCGATCATCCTGCTGACGGCGAAAAGCGCGCCCGAAGACGTGGCGAAAGGCCTGGCTCTCGGCGCCGACGGCTATGTCACCAAGCCCTACGGCAAGAACACGCTCGACTACGTGCTGCGCTACGTGATGAAGCAGGAAGTTCCCGCGGCGCGCACGGGCGAGCCACGCGGTCGCGCGCAGGCGGCTTAGCCCGCCTTCCCCGGAAACCGGGCCGCAAGCCAGCTCGCGAGCCCGGCATTCACCAGATCGGGCTTCTCCTGCGCCATCCAGTGCCCGGAGGGCACCGTCACCTCGGTAAGGTCCCCGCAGTATTCGCGCATTGGTTGCGCCAGCTTGGAGCGCACGGTCTCGCAGGTGTAGTCGTAGAGACCGTGGAAGAAAAGCACCGGCATCGATAGCTTTGCGCCGTTTCGCGCGCGCCTCGCGTACGCGATGTTGCGCTCCGGGTTCATGTACCAGGAGTCCGGCCCGAAGAAGCCGTTCCTCTCCAGCGCGCCCGCGTACTGATCGAGGTCCTCTTCGGTCAGCAGGTCGCGATCCATCGGCAGATCGGGCGCCGCGCTCTTCCCGCCGAACCAGCCGCCGTCGCGCCGCACGGTGGCGAGGCGGTTCGGCGAGCCCTGCCGCGACGGATCGCCTTTGCGAAAGAGCGCCTTTATCGTGTTGCGCACGTTGGCTTCGAAGGTGGTGCGCGCCTTGTCGAAGCTCTCCCGGTAGAAGAGCTGGTAGTCCCATTGCCCCACCGGGTACTGGTCCGCCGGATAGGTTTCGCGATCGATGAGCGGGATCAGCGTTTCAACCGAAAAGCCATGCGGCGAGTACGGCACGCAGAGCGACGCGATGCCGCGGCACTTCTCCGGATGATGGCTCGCGAGCGCCCAGACCACCGGCGAACCCCAGTCGTGCCCGACCCAGATCGCCTGCTCGCGCCCGAGGTGCGCGACGAGCTCGAGCATGTCCGCGACGCTTTCCTCTAATGCGTAATCCTCATGGCGGCGATGCACCGTCGAGCGCCCGTAGCCGCGCATGTCGGGCGCGATCGCGCGCCAGCCGCGCTCGCCGAAGTACTTGAGCTGGTGGCGCCAGCTGATCGAAAGCTCGGGCCAGCCGTGCGCGAAGATGATGAGCGGCGCATCGCGCGGGCCGCTCGCGAGATAGAACGTCTCGTGGCGCGGCGACCTGAGGCTGTGCTCTTCGAATTTAATTGGGGTCTATTAGAACGCGCGCAGCAGCGACAGGCCGAGGCCTCTGTCGGGGCTGCCCTTCGCCAGGCCGACGAGGACGTAGGCCTGCATGCGCGTCGCGCTGTCCGTGCGGTGGTTCCAGAACACGCTCAGCTCGCGCTGCGGCGCGCCGTCCGGCGTGACGCGCTGGCGAGCGTCGAGGCTCGCACCGACGCTGTCGGTCGCGCTGACCTTGTTGCTCGCGCCGATCCCGGCATTGAAGGCGTTGTCGAGCCGCACGAAATCGGAATGGCCGAAGAACGTGTAGCCGACATCGGCGAACAGCGTCAGCCGGTCGAACGCCTGGTACACATCGAGCTGCACCGACTCGTCGGTCGAGCCCGTGCCCAGTCCCTTCTCCGCCTCGGCGGTCGGCAGCTTCACCCGCCCGGTGAGATCGAGCCCGCGCTCGGTGGCGGCGTCGTAGTAGGCGTTGTAGGTGGCGCTCGCCACCGTATCGCCGAGCCCCGATTCGCTCGTCGTGCCCGCCGCCCGGCGACGCGGCCGGCCGCTGCTGTCGAAGCGGCCGACGCCCGGGATCACGTTGGCCGGGCTGGTGACGCGAAGATACGGCACCGTCAGCTTGAAGGACCACAGCTCGGTCTCGTAGCGCGCGCTGAAGGGGATCGACAGGATCTTCGTCTGCGTCGAGGTGCCGTACTTGCCCGTGCTGTAGTTGACGCCCGCGCCGGCGCTGAACTCGCCGTCGGCGCCGAAACAAAGTGGCGCTGCGCCGATGCCGAACGCAAAGGCGCAGCGCGCTGCCCAGCCGTTCTTCATTGTTCTTCCTCCCCGCGATGCTACCTCAGCGCCCGGCGCGCTCGGGTTTCTCCGGCCGCTCGGGCCTTTCCGGACGGGCCGCACGGTCGGCACGGTCGCCGCGCGCCTCGCGCGCTTGTCGGTCGTGCGCAACCTTGTCCGCCTTTTCCGAGCGCATCACGTCGCCCAGCTTGAACCCCATGGCGTTGGCGATCTGTCCCCAGCCCTTGCCGTCGGCGCGCTGCTGCAGGATGCCCGAGAGCGCGGTCTTCAGCTGGTCCGGCGTCGGATTCGTGATGCCCTTCTGCTTGAGGCTCTCGTCGGCGAGCGCGAGCGCGATGTCCACGTTGCCGCCGCCCATCTTGCCGGTCGGCGGGGTGAACGCCGTGGTCGTCTTGCCGTCGGTGAGCGTCACTTCCTTGCCGTCGCGCAGTCCCGTGACGAGGGACTTGGCGTTCGCGTCCGACCCGGCCAGCGTCTTGTACTTGTCGACGAGCTGGGTCTCGGACTGCGCGCGCACAGCGAGCGGCAGCGCGAGCAGCATGCTGCTCGCGACGATCAGCGGAATGCGTCTGTTGAACATGGGTGCTCCTTGTACGAATGAAGGACGCTTCATCGTACGGGACCAATGTGTCACGGCAAATAATTTCTGTAACCAGACGTTGCCCGCGTGACATCTGCCACGCTTGCACTGTCGCCCGACGGCGACTTCCTTACTCCACCCTTGCACCCGAAGCCTTGATCGCCGGCGCCCAGCGCTCGGTGTCCTCGCGAATGAAGTTAGCGAACTCGCGCGGCGACATCGGCGTCGCCTTCGAGCCGCCGAATGCGAGCCGCTCCTGCATCTCGGGCGTGGCGAGCGCGCGGTGGATCGCGGCGGCGAGCTTGTCGACGATCGCCTCCGGTGTGCGCGCGGGGAATGCCACGCCGTGCCACGACATCGCGAGGAATCCCGGCACCGTCTCGGCGATCGTCGGGATCTCGGGCGCGGTGAACCAGCGCTCGCTCGAGGTCACCGCGATCGGCCGCACCTTGCCGCCCTTCGCGTGCGGCAGCACGGTGGGCATG
>DASXRW010000443.1:0-15520 GCA_036506355.1 Burkholderiales bacterium | reverse complement strand
GCGCGGCGCATCATCGCCTGGTCGAGCGGGGTGAAGCTCACTGCTATTTGCGCCGGCGGCGCGGCGATTTCACTTCCTGGACGGCGTCGCGGAAATCGTCGAGCGTCTCGAACTGGCGGTACACCGAGGCGAAGCGGATGTAGGCGATCTTGTCGAGCTTCGCGAGCTCGCGCATCACGAAGTCGCCGACGCGGTTGGTCGGCACCTCGCGCTCGCCGAGCGAGCGCAGCCGCTCGATCACGCGGTCGACCGCGCCCTCGACCTCATCGGTGGCCACCGGGCGCTTGCGCAGCGCGAGCATCATGCTGCCCATCAGCTTGTCGCGATCGAAGTCGGTGCGGCTGCCGTCCTTCTTCACCAGGCGCGGCATCTTCAAGTCGACGCGCTCGTAGGTGGTGAAGCGCTTCTCGCAGCTCGCACACTTGCGGCGCCGGCGCGTGGTGTTCGCCTCGAGGTTCGCCCGCGTGTCGATCACCTGGGTTTCCTCGGAGCCGCAGAAGGGGCATTTCAAGGGCTTGCAAGCCTCGGTTTAGCAGCGGGTATCAAGTATATGGTAGCCGGGGTGGGGGCGCGGGAGCATACTTAGTGCCATGAGGCTCTCGCTCGCTCTCGCGATCGCGCTGCTCGGCTGTGGCTGTACGAAAACGCCGCCGGGCCCGAATTACAGCGACGTCGACGAGGCCAAGATGTCGGTGATCGAGGACAACGCCGCGCGCAACGGCGTGCGCGTGTACTGGATCAACCCGCCGCGCAAGCCCGCCGCCCCGGGCGGCTAGCCGCCCTGCCGGAAGGGCGATTCCCCCTCGTTGTAGTCCTGCACGCCCGCGGTCACCGCGGCCACGAGATCGCGCTCTGCTTCACTAAGGAAGCAGTTCCACACGTCGAAGATGAGCACGATGCGCGGCTGGTCGCTGTCGTTCACGGCTTCGTGCTCGAAGGTATCGTCGAACACCCACGCCTCTCCTTCGCGCCACTCGCGCCGCTCGGCGCCCACCCGGTAGCTGCAGCCCGGGGGCACCAGCAGCGGCAGGTGCACGATGAAGCGCGCGTTGGTCACGCCGGTGTGCGCCGGGATGCGCGTGCGCGGCGCGAGCACGGAAAAGAACGCGGTGGGCGCATGCCCCGGGATTTCGCACAGCGGCGCTTCGCTGAGCAAAGCGGCGGTGCGCGGGCAGCGCGCGAGATGGTCCTCGATGCGCGTGCCGTTCTTGAGCAGAAAATAAGTGCTCCAGCGCTTCGAGTTGTTGAGCTCGCGCCATTGATCCACCGGCGCGCCCGCGGGCTTCGAGATATAGGGCACGAAATCCTCGGCCGCCCCGGCGAGCGCCGCGCGCGCTTCGGCGCGGATCTCGTCGGTCGCGGCGTCGAACGCCTCGAGCCATGGGTAATGGCTGCGCTCCAGGAACTCGATCGCCGGCAGCCGCGGAAACAGCATGAACGTCGGCTCGGGCCGGTGGAGCGCGCGCTTGCCGAGCAGCGTCTGCAAGCAGGCGTCGAAGCGCTCGAGGCGCTCGCCGCCATGGCGCGCCCGCGCGGCGTCGATGCGCGGCTGCAGGAACGCCTCGAGCGCGCGGTCGTTTTCCCGCAGCACCTGGTTGGCGTGCGCGATCGCGTCCTGCACCGGAGGCGGCGGCTGCACGCCCGGCGGCAGGCAATTCAGAAACGCGTGATACATGAATGCCGCGGCCTTGAGCTTGCCTTGCCGCTCAAAAAGGCGGGCCTTGTGCAGCAGCGCCGGGAAATAGCGCGGATCGACCGCGAGCGCTCTCTCAAGGGCATCGCGCTCCGCCGCCTCATCGCGGAGCTCGCGGTGCGCCAGCGCGAGATTCACCCAAAGGAGCGGCGTCGCCGGATCGAGCGCCGCCGCGCGCTCCAGCAGCGGCCGCGCAGCGCCCGCGTCGCCGGAAGCGAGCGCCCGCATGCCCGCCACGTTCAGCACGCCGGGATGATCAGGCGCGAGCGAGCGCGCCCTGGCGAGCGCGCGCTCGGCTTCGGCGCGGTTACCGGCCTGGTCGGCGCGGTCGATCGCTTCCATGAGCGCGTGGATCTGGGTTTCGCTGACTGCCGTCATATGAATCGGCGTAGGATTCTAAAGTCAAAGGAGCGTCGACTATGCGCGCGCTTTGGATCCTTGCCCTCGTCGTCCTGATCAGCGCCGGCTGCGCCACACCGCCCAACACCTCCGATGGGCTCGTGGCGGCGCGTTCCAGCATGCTGGATGAGCTTTACCTGCGTCCCAACGCCGATGTCGCTTCGTATCGGCGCGTCACGATCGACGCGGTGCCGGTGCAGTTCCGGGCCGACTACCTCAGCAAGCAGCACGGCTTGAACTACCTGCTCGCGCAACCGATGTATCAGCCTTATCAGGACGCGGACAGCGTCGCCAAGGACATGGCCGCGCTCATGCAGGCGAGCCTCGCCGATGCTTTCCGCGCCGCCAATTACGAAATCGTGGCGGCGCCGGGCCCCGGCGTGCTGCGCGTCTCGGCGAAGATCAGCGAGCTCTTCATCAATGCACCCGATCGGCTTTCTTCGTCGGTCAGGAGCACGTTCAACCGCGAGACCGGCCAGGCGACGCTGTCGCTCGAAGCAAGCGACTCAGTCAGCGGCAACGTGCTTGCGCGCGTCGTGCATCGCAATATCGTGCGCGAGGTGAGCCGCTTCAACGTGGCGGACGATTCGTCCAATCGCTTCTGGTTCGAAACGGCGTTCCGCCGCTGGGCGGGGAATGTGACCGCCGAGCTCGGCGCCTCGCGCCGCTCCGCGGTCAGCCTGGCGCGCTAGCGCCGTAGGAGTCGATCGCCTCGAACATCGCGCTCACCATGGCGCGTTCCTCGGCGCTCAACTCCGGGCGCCAGATCTCGAAGAGCAGGATGACGCGCGTCTCGCGGCTCTCATTCCAGGCCTCGTGCTCGATGGTGTCGTCGAACACCCAGGCCTTGCCTTCGACCACGGGGCGCGTTTCATTCCCGACCCGCAGGGAACAGTTCGGCGGCACGATCAGCGGCAGGTGACAGATGAGGCGCGTATTGACTTCGCCCGTGTGCGGCGGAATGTGGGCCCCGGGGCGCAGCAGCGAAAAGAGCACGGAAGGCGAGCGGTTCTTCACCCAGGCCAAGGGGATATCGGCGAAGGCGGCGAGCGTTTTCGGGCAGCGTGCGGCGTTTTCCGGCACCAGCTCGCCGTGCTTCCACAGATAGAAGGCGCTCCAGGCCGGGTTGTCGAGCAATCCCTGTGCGTCGGTGTGCGGCAGACGCGAGTTGCGCTCCACATAGGGGCGGAACGCCGAATCCTGTTTCAGCACCTCTAGGAGCTCGGCGCGGATTTCCCCGGTGGCCGCCTCCAGGCGCTCAAGCCATGGGAAAGCGGCGCGCTCGTAGAACTGGATTTGCGGCAAGCCGGGGAAGAAGTAGTGGCGCGGCTCCTGGAAATAGACCTTCCTGCGACCGGCGAGGATGTCGAGCGATTCGCTGAAACGCGAGCCTTCGCGCACGCTAAGCCGCTCGCGCAGGAACGTTTCAAACGCGGCGGCGTAGCGCTCGCACAACGCCGTGGCGCGCGCCACCTCGTCGCGCAGCTCGGCGGGCATCTCGTGCGGCGCCGGCGCCGCGTCGACCGCGGCGCGGTAGAAGGATGAAGCCGAGCGCGCATCGCCGATGGCGGCGAGCTGGTCGGCCTTGACGATGAGCGCGCGCAGGTTGCGCGGCTGCAGCGCGAGCGCCTGGTCGACGGCCTCGAGCGCGGCGCGATGATCTCCGCGCCTGGCGCAGGCCGACGCGAGGCCGAGGTACTCCGCGGGCGAGTTCATTCGATGCGACGCACGCGGATGAGGCCGTTGCGGCCTTCTATAGTGAGGTTGTAGCTGCCGAATGCGCCCCGTGCGATCGTCACTTTGAGCGTCGCGCCCGGCGGCGGCTCGAGCACCTGGGCATCGTCGCCTTCGAGCTGCCGCCAGGTCTGGCCGTTGTCCAGCACGAAAAGCGCGCGCCCGCGCGTGGTCTTCGAAAACTCCCGCACGGTGGCGTTCAGCTGGTCCACTTCGGGGGGTCGCGGCGGCGGCTTGCCGAAATCCTCGGCTTTCGGGATCAGCGCTTCCTTGGCGCGCGGTGCCGCGCGATCGAAACAGCGCAGCCGCTCGGCCGGCTCGCCGATCGCGCTGCATCGGGCCATGTCGGCGAGCGCGTCGCGGGTGGCGTCGGCGCACGCGGGCCCGATCCCCGCGACCCAGAGAGAAGCAACGAGTACTGGCCTATGCACCGCGGCGATTGTAAAGCGACATTGCACCGCACAAAGATAGGGCGAGCGCGCAACGCTTGGGGGCGCTAACGGAACTCGATCGCGTTTGTGCTTGACGCCCGGGGATTACATATTGTTACATCGCGCCTGCTAACACAAAGAAATAACAAGAATGGGAAGGGCGAGACAAGCTCGGTTATCGCCGATCTACGCTCGGATCTTTCCTAACCCCAAAACCAGATGGGAGAGGAAATGAGAAAGAACAAGCAGTCGCCGGTCGTTTTCGCCAAGAAGCCCGCAGTCGTCGCCACCCAGGTTGCCCTCGCCGTCATGGCGCAGTTCGCCTACGCGCAGCAGCAGGTGGCCGAGCGAGTCGAGCGGGTGGAAATCACCGGCACGCGCCTGCCGGCGCTGAACGTCGAAGGTCCAAGCCCGGTCACGGTGATGGATGCGCAGGAAATCCGCATGGATGGCCTGTCGAAGACCGAGGACCTGCTCAATGCCCTGCCGCAGGTATTCGCATCGCAGAACTCCAACATGTCGAACGGCGCGACGGGAACGGCCAACGTCAACCTGCGCGGCCTCGGACCGACGCGCAACCTGGTGCTGCTGAACGGCCGCCGGCTGCCCGCAGGCAGCCCGCGCTCCGGCGCGACCAGCGCCGCGGCCGACCTGAACCAGATCCCGGCACCGCTGATCCAGCGGGTCGAACTGCTCACCGGCGGCGCGTCCGCGGTGTACGGCTCGGACGCCATCACCGGCGTCGTGAACTTCATCATGAACGACCGGTTCGAGGGGCTGCAGGTCGACCTCTACCACAGCTTCTACAACCATCAGCAACACAACACGCAGTTTTCCGACATCGTCGCCGCGCGACACACGACGAACCCGACCCAGTTCAACGTTCCGGGCGACGTGAATGACGGCAATGTGAATGGCCTCAGTCTCTTGATGGGCCGCAATTTCGCGGACAACAAGGGCAATGCCACGATGTATTTCGCTTACAAGAAGGAAGCCGCCGTATCGCAGAAAAACCGGGATTTCAGCGCGTGCGCGCTGAACCCGAGACCCTCGAGCGGCGCTACCGCGGGCTCACTGGGCTTTCAGTGCGGCGGCTCGGCGACCAGCTTCCCGGGAGCTTTCTTCCTGCCCGGCCTCGATGCAACCGGCACCTTTGCGCCCGGCGAAGGTCCCACCCTCACGGTGGCAGATGCTGCGGCCAATACCCGGGCATTCGTCACGGCCGATCAGTTCAACTTCGGCCCGTACAACTACTATCGCCGGCCCTCGGAGCAGATCAACTTCAACACATTCGCCCACCTCGACCTGCATCCGAAGGTGCGCGCATATACCGAGCTCGGTTTCCACGACAATAAAACCAACGCGGTCATAGCTCCAAGCGGGAGCTTCGGCACGCTGCAAACCATCTTCTTCGAGAATCCGCTTCTTGGGAGCGGGCCGACGAGCTGGCGTACTGAGATTGCGAACGCGAATGCTACCGGTGGCGTGCCGTTCGGTGCGACCGGTGATACGGCGAGCGTGATCATCGCCAGACGCAATATCGAAGGCGGCGGGCGCGACGACAACATTCGCCATTCTTCGTACCGCGCGGTGCTGGGCGCCAAAGGCGATCTGAACAAGACCTGGACCTACGATACCTATTTCCAGACGGCCACGGTGCTTTACCAAAGCACATACAAGAACGATTTTTCGAACGTACGCCTTGGGCGCGCGCTCGACGTCGTCCCCAACCCCACCCCTGGCGGTGCACCGGTCTGCCGTTCGGCGATACCTGATCCGCGTATCGGCGGAGCGATCGTCGACGCCGCCTGCGTGCCGTGGAACATCTGGAGCCTGGGCGGCGTCAATCAAGCGGCGCTCGATTACCTCCAGACACCGGGCCTACAAAACGGCGAGACCCGGATGCATGTGATGGGCGCCACCGTACAGGCCGATCTCGGCAACTACGGTCTCAAGATGCCCAGCGCGCGGGACGGCCTCGCTTTTGCGTTTGGCTTGGAGCGGCGCAAGGAGTTCCTAAACCTGCAAACCGACACCGAGTTCGAGACCGGCGACCTCGCCGGCCAAGGCGGCGCGACCCGCAGCGTCAGTGGAAAACTGGACGTCGACGAGTGGTTCACCGAGGCGCGCCTGCCGCTCGCCCAGCGCGTACCGCTCGCGGACCTGCTAAGCATCAACGGCAGCTACCGGCGCTCGAATTACAGCACTGGCAAGAACACGGATACGTACGGCATCGGCGCAGAGTGGGCACCAGTGCGCAACTATCGGGCGCGTGCAAGCTACCAGCACGCCGTTCGGCACGCCAATATCCAGGAGCTGTTCCAGCCGCAGGGCAACAACCTGTTCGGCATGGCGGGTGATCCGTGCGGCGGCCCGACACCGACCGCGACTGCGGCGCAGTGCGCCCTAAGCGGGGTCACGCCTGGCCAATATGGCTCCGGCATCCTCAACAACCCGGCCGGGCAGTTCAACTTCCTGCAGGGCGGCAACCCGGACCTGAACCCGGAAACGGCGAACACCTACACGCTCGGTCTGGTCATGACGCCGGTGAGAAACTTCACCGCCTCGATCGACTGGTGGGACATCAAGATCGACGACGCAGTGGGCAACGCGCCGCCGGCGACGATCCTGACGCAGTGCTTGAATGCGGGCCGGTTCTGCAACCTGGTGCAACGCGACGCCCTGGGAACGTTGTGGCTCCAGCCGAACGGCCGGATCGTCGCGACCAACCAGAACCTCGGCATGTACCACGTCTCCGGCCTCGACATCGCGGCCAATTACACCTGGCGCATGGGCAATGCCGGCGGCTTCGGCCTTCACTTCCTCGGAAGCTATCTCAGCAAGTGGGAATTCGAGCCGATCAAGGGGCTAGGCACGTTCGATTGCGCGGGCTTTTATGGCCCGCAATGCGGCGCACCGAACCCGGTCTGGCGCCACAAGGCGCGCGCCAGTTGGGCCAGCCCATGGAACGTCGACCTGGCGCTGACGTGGCGGCATATCTCTGAGATAAAGCACGAAGGCATGAGCACGGATCCGGATCTTGCCGGGTTCGTACCCTACACGAACAGAGTGCTCGGAGAGCGCGATTATCTCGACCTCGCAGCGCAGTGGAACATCAACAAGACCTTCAGTCTGCGCGGCGGCGTCAACAACATCTTCGACCGCGATCCGCCGATCGTCTCGAACGCAGCTGCGGACCCGTCGATCTTCGGTAACGGCAACACGTTCCCGCAGATCTACGACGCGCTCGGCCGGCTGGTGTTCGTGAACCTTACGATGAAGTTCTGATCCAACGGCTGTAGGAGGGGAAAAGGGGCCACAAGCCCCTTTTCTCTTTTTGATGCCCACGAAGCATCCCTTGCAACACTCGAGACGCTAAGCTTCGCCCCCGGATGAGCTACGCCCACCCGCGATCTTCGACCCGGCGGCTGACCGGCGTGGTGATCACCGTCGCGCTGCACATCGCGCTCATCTATGCGCTGATCCATGGCCTCGCGCGCAAGATCGTCGAGATCGTCACGCCGCCGCTCGAGACCAAGATCATCGAGGAGATCAAGCCGCCGCAGCCCGACAAGCCGCCGCCGCCCCCGCCGAAGCTCGCGACGCCGCCGCCACCGTTCATCCCGCCGCCGGAAGTGAACATCCAGGTGCCGTTCCAGCAGGCGCCGACCATCACCGCCATCGCGCCGACGCCGCCGCCCGCGCCCGCGCCGTTCGTGCCGACGCCGCCGGCGCCGGTGCGCGAGCCGGTGCGCACGGCGCCGGTGGTGCAGGCGGCATCGTGCGAGAAGCCCGAGTATCCGCCGGCATCGCGCCGCGCCAACGAAACCGGCACCGTCCTTCTCAACTTCCTCGTCGACACCAACGGCAAGATCCTGGAAAGCCGGATCGAGCGTTCCTCCGGATCGCGCCGGCTGGACGACGCCGCACTCGCGGGCCTCGAGCTCTGCAAGTTCCAGCCGGCGACGGTCGACGGCCGGCCAACGCGCGCCTGGGCGCGCATCGAATACGTATGGAGACTCGAATAACTGGGAGCGTTATGAAAAAACTGACAACCATTTTTCTCGCCCTGCTCTTCGCGAGCATGGCGAGCGTGCTACTCGCCCAGCCGGCGAAGGACGCGCCGCCGCCACCGCCGCCATCGGGGCCGGCGACCAGCGTCGTGGTGCCCTCGCAGGCGCCCTCGCCGCGCGATACCGGCCCCGCCACCGAGGTGCTCGAGAACCCCTACGGCATCGAGGCGCTGTGGAAGCAGGGCGACTTCGTCTCGCGCGGCACGATCATCATCCTGATGATCATGTCGATCGGCACCTGGTACATCGCCATCGTCAAGCTGATCGAGCAGGGCCGCCTGATGAAGGACGCGCGCGAGGCCGACGCCAAGTTCTGGGCCGCCAAAGGCGTGCACGATGGGCTCGCCACCCTGCGCGACGACAGCGCCTTCCGCTTCATCGCCGAGGAGGGCAGCATCGCGGTGAAGGATCACTCGGCGATGCCCAAACAGCAGATCGACGTCAACACCTGGCTGACGATGTCGCTCGACCGCGCGATCGACGTGATCAACAACCGCCTGCAGACCGGTCTCGCCTTCCTCGCCACCGTGGGATCGACCGCGCCCTTCGTCGGCCTCTTCGGCACGGTCTGGGGCATCTATCACGCGCTGACCGCGATCGGCATCGCCGGGCAGGCGTCGATCGACAAGGTCGCCGGCCCCGTCGGCGAGGCGCTCATCATGACCGCGCTCGGCCTCGCCGTGGCGGTGCCCGCGGTGCTGGGGTACAACTGGCTCGTGCGGCGCAACCGCGTCGCGATGGAGCACGTGCGGCGCTTCGGCAGCGCCGTGCAGATGACGCTGCTCGGCGGCGGCCACACTCCGCACAAGGCGATCTGACATGGCGATGACGGTCGGGCAGGCCGAAGACGACGATCTGAACTCGCAGATCAACACCACGCCGCTGGTCGACGTGATGCTGGTGCTGCTCATCATCTTCCTGATCACCATCCCGGTGGTGGTACAGAACGTGGCGGTCGAGCTGCCGCGCGAGCGCAACCTGCCGACGACGACCAAGCCCGAGAACATCGTGATCGCGGTCGACCGCGACGGCAACGTGTTCTGGAACAACCAGTTCGTCGACGACGCGCAGCTCTTCACCCGGCTGAAGGAGATCGCGGTGAAGAAGCCGCAGCCGGAGGTGCACATCCGCGGCGATCGCGAGGGGCGCTACGAGTTCGTCGGCCGCGTGGTGTTCAACTGCCAGCGCGCCGGGATACTCAAGATCGGCTTCATCACCGAGCCGCCGCCGCGCAGCGGCTGACGAGGCGAGGAGACTCCCATGGCCATGAACGTCGCAGGCGCCCAGCGCGATCCGGAAGTGATGATCGACATCAACACCACGCCGCTGATCGACGTGATGCTGGTGCTGATCATCATGCTCATCATCACCATCCCGATCCAGACGCACGCGGTGAAGCTCAACATGCCGGTCGGCAAGCCGCCGCCGCCGATCACGCCGCCGCAGGTGGTGACCATCGACGTCGACTTCGACGGCACGCTGATCTGGAACGGCGAAACGCTGAGCGGGCGGCCGGAGCTCGAGGCGCGCATGCGCGGCGCCGCGGCGATGCAGGAGCAGCCCGAGATCCACCTGCGGCCGAACAAGCTCGTCAGGTACCGCAACGTCGCGATGGTCATGGCCTCGGCGCAGCGCCTCGGCCTGACGAAGATCGGCGTAATCGGCCACGAGCAATTCATCCGCTGACGATGCGCGCCCTGCTTTTCGCCTTGCTGGTGGCCGTCGCCGGGCCTGGGCTCGCCCAGGAGAAGGCGCCGACGGTTCGGCCCGAGGTCGGCAAGCCGCTGCAGGCAGCGATCGATCTGCTCAAGCAGCGCCGAGGCAGGGAAGCGCTCGCCCAGGCGCGCGCGGCGCAGGCGGTGCCGGACAAGACGCCTTACGAGTCCTACCTCGTGACGCGCGTGCTGGGACAAGCCGCCGCAGCCGCGGGCGACAATGCCGCGGCCGCCTCAGCGCTCGAAAGTGCGGCTGCCTCCTCCGCCGCTCCCGAAGCGGATCGGCGGCAGCTGCTCGCCGCCGCCGCCGGCCAGTACTACGCGCTCAAGGAATACGGCAAGGCGGCGACCGTCGCCACGCGCTACTTCCAGTACGGCGGCACCGACAAGTCGATCCGCACGATCTACGTGCAGTCGCTCTACCTCGCCGGCAACTACGGCGCCGCGGCGCGCGAGCTCGCCCAGGACGTGGAGAACGAGGAACGCGCGGGCAAGAACCCGACCGAAGAGCAGCTGCAGCTCCTCGCGAACGCCTACCTGCAAAGCAAGGACACCGCCGGCTACGGCCGGTCCATGGAGCGGCTCGTCGCCTTGTATCCGAAGCGCGACTACTGGCTCTCCGTGCTGCACAACGTCGTCACGCGTTCCGGCTTCAACGAGCGCCTGCAGATCGACGTCGCGCGGCTCAAGCTCGATGTCGGCACGATGCGCAGCGCGGACGAATACCTCGAGTTCGCGCAGTTGTCGCTGATCGAGGGCTTCCCGGTGGAAGCGACGCGGGTCATCGACAAGGGGTACGCCGCGGGCGTGCTCGGCGTCGGTGGCGAAGCCGCGCGCCACAAGCGCCTGAAGGACCTCGCGGCCAAGAACCTGGCGGAAGATCGCAAGGCCGTCGCCGAGGCCGAAAAGCAGGACCCTTCATCCAAAGACGGCAAGACGTTATTCAACGATGGCTTCAACCTCGTGCTGCACGGCAAGAGCGAGAAGGGCCTTTCCATGATGCAGCAGGGCGTCAAGATGGGCGGCGGCTTCCGCCGTCCCGATCACGCCAAGCTGCAGCTCGCCTACGCCTATCACGTCGCCGGCCAGAACGCCAAGGCGCTGGAGATGTTCAAGAGCGTGCAGGGCACCGACGGTGCGGCGGCGCTGGCGCGGCTGTGGATCATCCGGCTTAGCCGCAGCTCCTGACGGTACCGCGTTCGGTGTACATTGCGCCGGCCATGAAATCCGCTCCCAAGCGCATGCACAAAGTGAACGCGCGCGAACGAGGATGTGGCGCGCAACAGCAAGCGTCTACTGCGCGAGCATTTCCGCGGCGGCACGGCCGGAGCCCGCTTCGGCTAAGCTCGCGGGTCAAGGCCGGCGCCGGCCGCATAGCGCATCCGAGCGCGCTCGAGGAATAAGCCGATAATCGTTTCCTTGGACGAGCCCATTCATCCGGTCCAGCTCGAAGCCTTCCGGCGCATGACGCCCGAGCAGAAGCTGCAGCGCGTTGCCGAGCTTTATGAAGCAGGAGTGCAGCTCAAAGCCGCGGGCCTGCGCCTCGCGCACCCCGACTGGCCGCAAGAGCGGCTCGAATTCGAGGCGCGACGCTCGCTGCTCTATGCCGGCACCTAGCCCCCTCGCGCCTTTCCTCGAACCGCTCGAGCACCTCGGCCTTCCCTACTGTGTCACCGGCTCGGTTGCGGCGAGCGTGTACGGCGAGCCGCGCCTCACCGCGGACATTGACGTCGTCGTGCTCCTGCGTAATTCCGACATTCCCACGCTGCGCAGCGCCTTTCCCGAAAAGGACTACTACGTCCCTCCGGAGGAAACCCTGCGCCTGGAGCTTGCCCGCGATACGCGCGGCACGTTCAACCTGATCCATCACGCCAGCCAGTTCAAGGCGGACATCTATTTGGCGGGCCGCGATCCACTGCATGCCTGGGCACTGGAAAAGCGGCGCCGGATCGCGCTCGGAGACACTGGCGCCTGGGTGGCACCGCCGGAGTATGTGATCGTACGCAAGCTCGAGTACTTGCGGGAGGGCGGCCAGGACAAGCACATTCGCGACATCCGCTTTATCCTGGCCGCGTCCGCCGTGGACCTTGCGTTCGTCGAGGCCGAGGTGGCGCGCCGCGGTCTCGAGGCGCAATGGCTTATGTGCCGCTGAGCACGCAAGCGCGCCGGGCGGGAATGTGACCGGAATTTCCGATTAGCCGGCGAGCTCCTCGGCGACGCTCTCGACGCGCCGCGGTTGCGCTTCCTCGAGCGAGCGCAGCCGCAGGAGCGGCGAGGTCCACGCCGCTGCCAGCACGAGGATCATGGCGCCGCCGCCGGCGAACCATATCGCCGCGCGCAGTCCGGCGTGCTCGGCGATCCAGCCGCCCGCGAGGCCGCCGAGCGGCGCCGCCGCCACAGTCAGGCAGATCATGGTGGCGATCACCCGGCCGCGCAGCGCCTCCGGCGCCGCCGCCTGCCGCAGCGTCAGGTAATTGATGAAGAACACCATGGCGCTGAAGTCGAGCGCGGCGAGCCCGAGCCCGAAGATCACGGAAGCGAGGACCAGACCGCCGCTCGCGGCGCCGACCACGAGCCACGCGACGCCGGTGCCGAGCATGCCGGCGAGCATCGTCGGCCCGAAGCCGAAGCGCCGGTTGAGCGGCTCCACTGCGCCGGCAGCGCCGAGCGAGCCGAGTCCGGCGAGCATCCACAGGACGCCGACGTGGCTGGGCGAGAAGCCGAGCTCGCGCACTGCGAACAGCACGACGATCGCGAAGTACGCGTGGCGGAAGAGCTGCCAGACCGCGATCGACCAGGCGAGCGCGCGCAGCGTGGCGTTGTGCCAGATCTCGAGCAAGCCCTCGCGGATCTCGGCGCCGATGCTGCGCCCGCGCAGCTTCGGCGCATCGCTCGCGCCCGGCGGGATGCCGCGCAGGATCCACGCCGAGACGAAGAACGAGAACGCATCGAGCAGGATGGCGAACGGCGCCGTGAGCCACTGGATCAGCGCGCCGGCGAGCCCCGGGCCGATCAGCTGCGCGGCCGAGTCGCTGATGCCGATCTTCGCGTTCGCCTCGGCGAGGCGGCTGCGGCCGACGCGCTCGGTCATGAACACCTGGTAGGCCGGCCATCCCATGACCGCGCCCGTGCCGATGAGGAAGCCGACGACGTAGAGCACGCCCATCGACAGCAGGCCGAGCCAGGCGGAGAGCGGCACGACGAGCAGCGCCAGCGCGCGGCCGATGTCCGACCAGACGATGATCGGCAGCTTCGGCGCGCGGTCCACCAGCACGCCGGCGAACAGACCGAATAGCGCGAACGGCACCGACTCGAGCGCGGTGAGCACGCCCATCTCGAAGGGCGTCGCGTCGAGCAGCAGCGCCGCCGTCAGCGGCAGCGCGAGGAAGGTGATCTGGCCGCCGAAGTGCGTGATGGTGAGCGAGGTCCACAACCGCACGAAATCGGCGTTGCGCCACAATCCGTTGAGCATCTTTTCTTCTTTCCCATGCGCGACTGCGCGTCGCGCGTTGCGCGAAGCGGGAGAAACTCTTGGCTTTTGGCCGTTTCGCCCCGCCTCGAAATCCCGGCGGGCGATCGGCCCGCAGGTCAGTCTTTGCCGGAGAGCGGCTCGACGGGAAAACGCCGACGATCCGCGCCACGCGCCGCGCCGCTCGTCATCGAGCAGCCAGAGGCAATGATTTTTGCGTAGCGGTTCATCGGGACGCGGAGTATAGCGGCCCCGGTATGCTGTTGCCAACCATGACTCTGCGCCGCGCCCGCCAGCTCCACGCAGAAGGCAAACTCGAAGAAGCCCTCGGCGCCTATGCCGAGGCGGTCCGGCTCGAGCCGCGCGACACCGAGGCGCTGTGCGATTTCGGCATGGCGCTGAATGACGCCGGGCGCTTTGCGGAGGCGGTCGCACAGTTCGAAAAAGCGCTGGAGCTGCGTCCGGACTTCACCGATGCCCGCTACAACCTGGGCAACGCCTTCGCCGGCTTGGGGCAGATCGACGAGGCCATCGAGTGCTACCGGAAAGTGCTCGTGCGCGCGCCGCACAGCGCCGACACGCACAGCAACCTCGGCGTGGTGCTGCAGGAGCGCGGCGACCTCGACGCCGCCCTCGCCGCCTACGAGCGCGCGCTAGAGCTGCACCCGGAGCACGCAGAAGCCCTGAACAACCTCGCCGCGCTGCTCGAGGAGCGCGGCCGCCGGCGCGATGCGATGGCGCTCTATCGCCGCGCCCTGCAGGCGGATCCCGCGTCTGCACGCGCCGCCTACAACCTGGGCCTCGCGCACCTGCGCGAGTTCGAGTTCGAGCCGGGCTGGCGCTACTGCGAAGCGCGCTTCCATACCAAGCCACCGGTCACATCGCCGCGGCCATTTCGAGTGCCGGAATTCTCCGGCGCCGACTTCGGCCGCGGGCAGCGCATCGCCGTGTGGCGCGAACAGGGCGTGGGCGACCAGGTGCTGTATTCGACGCTTCTCACGGAACTCGAAGCCCGTGCCGAGCGCTTCGTGGCAGAGATCGACGCGCGACTGATCCCGGCATACCAACGTGCCCATCCCGGCTGGCAGCTTGTCCCTCCGGAGCAGTCCGTCGCGGCGTTCGCCGACTGCGATCGGCACATCGCTCTTGGCTCGCTCGCCCGTTTCCTCAGGCCGACCAAGGCAAGCTTTGCGCGACAGCCGGAAGCGCTGCTCGCCGCCGACCCCGAGCGTGCCGTGCGCTATCGTGCGCGCCTCGCAGCCGATGGCGCGCGCGTCATCGGCATCTCGTGGCGCAGTTTCCAGTCCGTGCGCGGCTACGTGCGGCAAAAGAAGTCGGCGCCGCTCGCAATGTTCATGGCGCTCTCTCGGCGCCTTCGACTGCTGGACCTGCAGTACGGCGACACCCGCGCGGAGCGCGATGCGTTCGCCGCCGCGGGTGGCAGGCTGGAGCGCGTCCAGGAGCTCGATCTCTTCGGCGACCTCGAAGGCGTGCTTGCGGCCATCGCGGCCTGCGACGCCGTCGTGACCACGAGCAATGTCACCGCGCATTTCGCCGGCGCGCTCGGCAAGCCGACCTGGCTCATCCATCCAGGTAGCGATGCACCTTTCTTCTATTGGGTGCCTGGGGACGACGGCCGCTGCCTCTGGTATCCGGCGGTACGCATCGTCAACGGAGATGACTGGGAAAGTGCGATGGCGCGCGTGCCGGTTTAGGCCGGCAACGCGTCGAAGGCGACCGTGAGCCGCGGCCGATCGCTCTCGAATGGCTCGACGCCGTGCCACATGTAGGACGGAAACAGCACCAGCTTCCCCGGCTCGGGCCTGACGTGGCGATCGGCCGAAAGCGCCGGCACGGTCGTGATACCGGGCCGGCCGAGGCGCAGCCAGCCGGCGTGCGTCGACTCCGGTTTCATCACCGGCGGCACGGCGACGTAGAACGCCGACGAGAGCCATCCCCGCTGATGGACGTGATCGGTGTGGTAGCCGCCGGAGCTAAGGCGCACG
>DASXRW010000442.1:0-9393 GCA_036506355.1 Burkholderiales bacterium | reverse complement strand
GATCACTACGTGCGCAAGGCGCGTGAGCAGGGCTACCGTTCGCGCGCCGCTTACAAGCTGCTCGAGTTTGACCAGCGGGAAAAACTCTTCCGCCCGGGTGCCGTAGTCGTCGATCTGGGCGCCGCGCCGGGCAGCTGGTCGCAGGTCGCCGCGGCGAAGGTCAAGCCGGCCGGCAAGGTGATTGCTGTTGATCTCCTCGACATTGCCCCCATCTCAGGCGTGACGGTGCTCAAAGGCGATTTTCGCGATGTAAAGCTCCTGGAAGCTCTCGAAGGTCGCAGAGCCGATGTCATTCTTTCCGACGTGCTGCCCAACCTGTCGGGCATACCTAACGTCGATCAGGCGCGCGCTGCCGAGCTGTCGTTCGCGGCGCTGGACTTCTGCCAAAAGGCGCTGAAATCCGATGGGGTGTTCGTGCTGAAGGCCTTCCAGGGCGAAGCATTCGACGAAGTTCTCCAACGTCTGAAACATGACTTCGGCAAAGTGAACGTGCGCAAGCCCAAAGCCTCGCGGGGCGAGTCGAGGGAAACCTATATGGTCTCCAGAAATCCGCGTAAGATGGACGCTGCGCAGCATTCTCCGAAAACAGGAGTAAGTCTTTGAACAACATGCTTAAGAACCTGGTCATCTGGCTCGTCATCGGGCTGGTGCTGATGACCGTGTTCAACCAGTTCAATACCCGCCAGGCGGCGCAGGCGCCGATGGAGTATTCGCAGTTCCTGGATGAGGTGAAGGCGGGGCGCATCGCCAAGGTCACGATCGAAGGCCGCCAGCTCAAGGCGACCACCGCGGACGGCAAGCGCGTCACCAGCTACTCGCCGGGCGACATCTGGCTGGTCTCGGACCTGCTCAAGTACGGCGTCAAGGTCGAGGCCAAGCCCGAGGAGGAGCCGTCGCTCCTGATGAACATCTTCGTATCCTGGTTCCCGATGCTGCTCTTGATCGGCGTGTGGATCTTCTTCATGCGCCAGATGCAGGGCGGCGGCCGCGGCGGCGCGTTCTCCTTCGGCAAGTCGCGCGCCCGCATGCTCGACGAGTCGACGAACACCGTCACGTTTGCCGACGTCGCGGGCTGCGAGGAAGCCAAGGATGAAGTGGCCGAGCTGGTCGACTTCCTGCGCGATCCCTCGAAGTTCCAGAAGCTCGGCGGCCGCATCCCGCGCGGCGTGCTGATGGTCGGCGCCCCTGGCACGGGCAAGACGCTGCTCGCGCGTGCGATCGCCGGCGAGGCGAAAGTGCCGTTCTTCTCGATTTCAGGCTCCGACTTCGTCGAGATGTTCGTTGGCGTCGGCGCGGCGCGCGTGCGCGACATGTTCGAGCAGGCTAAAAAGCATGCGCCGTGCATCGTGTTCATCGATGAGATTGATGCAGTCGGCCGCCAGCGCGGCGCGGGCCTCGGCGGCGGCAACGACGAGCGTGAGCAGACGCTGAACCAGCTGCTCGTCGAGATGGACGGCTTCGAGGCGACGATGGGCGTAATCGTCATCGCCGCGACCAACCGGCCCGACGTGCTCGACCCGGCGCTCCTGCGCCCGGGACGCTTCGACCGCCAGGTGGTGGTACCGCTGCCGGATATCCGCGGTCGCGAAGAGATCCTCAAGGTCCACATGCGCAAGGTGCCGCTCGCGACCGACGTGAAGCCCGACATCATCGCGCGCGGCACGCCGGGTTTCTCCGGGGCCGACCTCGCCAACCTGGTGAACGAGGCGGCACTGTTCGCCGCGCGCGGCAACAAGCGCCTGGTCGACATGGACGACTTCGAGCGCGCCAAGGACAAGATCATCATGGGCGCCGAGCGGCGCTCGATGGTGATGCCCGAGGAGGAGCGCAGGAACACGGCGTATCACGAGTCGGGCCACACCATCGTCGCGCGGCTGCTGCCCAAGACCGATCCGGTGCACAAGGTGACGATCATCCCGCGCGGCCGCGCGCTCGGCGTGACGATGCAGCTGCCGACCGAGGACCGCTACAGCCAGGACCGCGATCGCCTGCTCAACATGATCGCCGTGCTCTTCGGCGGGCGTATCTCGGAAGAGCTCTTCATGAAGCAGATGACGACCGGCGCCGCCAACGACTTCGAACGCGCGACCGAGATCGCGCGCCGCATGGTGACGCAGTGGGGCATGTCCGACGAGCTCGGGCCGATGGTCTACGGCGAGAACGAGGGCGAGGTGTTTCTCGGTCGCTCGATCACCACGCACAAAAACGTGTCCGAGGCGACGATGCAGAAAGTCGACGGCGAGATCCGCCGCATCATCGACCTGCAGTACCGCCTCGCGCGGAAGCTCCTGGAAGAGAACCGCGACAAGGTCGAGGCGATGACCAAGGCGCTGCTCGAGTGGGAGACCCTCGACGCGGACCAGATCGGCGACATCATGGCCGGCAAGCCGCCGCGTGCACCGAAGCCCTCCGGCTCGCAGGCCGCCAAGCCGCCGGCGAGCGATGGCGGGACCGAAGGCGCCACCGCGCCCACGCCTGCGGCCTGAGTTTCTCCAGTGCGGTAGGTTCCGCCTACCGCTAGCCAAACCGCTGCTCATGGGCGTGGTGAACATCACGCCCGATTCCTTTTCCGACGGCGGGCGCTTCCTCGAGCCGCACGCCGCCGTCCATCATGCGCGCAAGCTCGCCGAAGACGGCGCGGATCTCATCGACATCGGCGGCGAGTCGACGCGCCCGGGCGCGGCGCCGGTGTCGGAGGCCGAGGAGCTCGAGCGCGTGCTGCCGGTGCTGGAAAAAATCCACGATCTCTGCGTCTCGGTGGACACGCGCCGGCCGGCGGTGATGAAAGCGGCGCTCGAGGCCGGGGCCTCGATGATCAACGACGTGCAGGCGCTGCAGGCGCCGGGCGCTCTTGATGCAGTGCGAAACAGCCGATGCGCCGTCTGTCTCATGCACATGAAGGGCGAGCCCGCGACCATGCAACGCGAGCCGCACTACGATGACGTCGTGGCCGAGGTCAAAAGTTTTCTGGCAGCACGGGTCCGCGCCGCAGAGGGCGCCGGCATCGCACGCGAGCGGCTGGTGGTGGACCCCGGTTTCGGCTTCGGCAAGACCGCTGCGCACAATCTCACGTTGCTGCAGCGCCTCGCCGAGCTCCAGGACCTCGGCGTACCGCTTGCCGCCGGGCTGTCGCGCAAGTCGACACTGGGGAAAATTACCGGCCGCGCGGTGACGGAGCGCCTTGCCGGCAGCCTCGCCATGGCGCTCGTCGCCCTGCAGCGCGGCGCGACTATACTTCGCGTGCACGACGTCAGAGAGACACGGGACGTGGTCGCAGTGTGGGAAGCAATAAGGACGGCATGACGCGCAAATATTTCGGCACCGACGGCGTACGCGGCACGGTGGGCGAGGCCCCGATGACGCCGGACTTCGTCATGCGCCTTGGCTACGCGGCGGGCAAGGTGCTTTCCGGCCAGGGCGCCGATCCGGCCGTCGTAATCGGCAAGGACACGCGCATCTCGGGCTACATGATCGAGTCCGCGCTCGAGGCCGGCTTCTCCGCCGCAGGCGTCGACGTCCACATGTGCGGCCCGGTGACCACGCCCGCGGTCGCGTACCTCACGCGCGCGCTGCGGCTCTCCGCCGGCGTGGTGATCAGCGCCTCGCACAATCCCTATGCCGACAACGGCATCAAGTTCTTCTCCAGCGACGGCTTCAAGCTGCCCGACGAAACCGAGGCGGCGATCGAGGCGCAGATGGAGAAGCCGATGGGCTGCAACCAGTCCTCGCAGCTCGGCAAGGTGCGCCGGCGCGAAGACGCGGGCGGGCGCTACATCGAATTTTGCAAGTCGACCTTCCCGAACGAGCTCGACTTAAAAGGCCTGAAGCTGGTCGTCGACTGCGCGCACGGCGCCGCGTACAACATCGCGCCGCACGTGTTCCACGAGCTCGGTGCCGAAGTCGTGGCGATCGGCGTGAAGCCCGACGGCTTCAACATCAACGACAAGGTCGGCGCCACGCAGCCGGCAGCACTGCAGCGCGAGGTCGCGGCGCAGAAGGCCGATCTCGGCGTCGCCCTCGATGGCGACGGCGACCGCGTTACCGTGGTCGACGCGCAGGGGCGGGCCTACGACGGCGACGAGCTCCTTTTCATCATCGCGCGCCAGCGCGCGGTGAAGCAGGCGCTGAAAGGCGTAGCCGGCACGCTGATGACCAACCTCGCCTTCGAGAAGGCGATGGCGCGCCTCGGCGTCGCCTTCGGCCGCGCCCGCGTCGGCGACCGCTACGTGCTGGAGCTGATGCGCGAGAAGGGCTGGGAGCTCGGCGGCGAGAACTCCGGGCATCTCATCTGCCTCGACAAGCACACCACCGGCGACGGCATCGTCTCGGCGCTGCAGGTGCTAGAAGCGACGCGCTCGAGCGGACGCACGCTCGCCGAGCTCACCAAGGATCTGGTGATGTACCCGCAGGTGCTGCTCAACGTCTCAGTCCCGCGCGGCTTCAAGTGGGAAACGCATGACGTCATAAAGAAAGCCCAGACCGAGGCCGAGCACGCGCTCAACGGCCGCGGGCGCGTGCTGCTGCGTCCCTCGGGCACCGAGCCCGTGCTGCGCGTGATGGTCGAAGGCGAGCCGCGCGACGCGATCGAATCGGCGGCGCAGTCCATCGCGGCCGCCGTAAAGACCGCCGCCCGAGCCTAGTGACGAACCAGGGGACGGGTCGCCGTCTCCGGCTGCAGCGTCACGTGGTCGATGCCGAAGCGCTCGTGCAGCCGCCGCTGCAGCTCGCCGAGGATGCGCTCCCACTGTCCCATGCTGCGCACCATGACATGCGCCGAGAGCGCCGTGCGGCTGCCCGACAGCATCCAAACGTGCAGGTCGTGCACCGAAAGCACGCCGTCGACGCGTGCCATCTCGCTGCCGATGGTCTCCACCGACAGCCCCTGCGGCACGCCTTCCATCAGGGCGTGCAGGCTCTCGCGCAGCAGGCGCCAGCTCGATAGCGCGATCAGCACGCAGATCGCGAGCGAGGCGAGCGGGTCGGCGCGCGTCCAGCCGGTGAGCGCGATGAGCGCGCCGGAGACGAGCGCCGCGATCGAACCTAGCGCGTCGCCGATCACATGCAGGCGCGCCGCGCGGGTGTTCATGTCGTGGCCGTGCAGCCGGCGCATCACCCACAGATTGAGCGCGAGGCCCACGCCGGCGATGAGCACTACCGGCGCGCCCAGCACCGCAGTGGGATTGCCGAGGCGCACGATCGCCTCGTAGCCCAGCCCGAGCACGATGACGAGCATCGCGCCGGCATTAACGAGCGCGGCGACGATTTCTGCGCGCCCAAGGCCATACGAGTGGCGCTCGGAGGGCGGGCGCCGCGCCATCCAGGCGGCGATCGCACCCAACCCGAGTGCCGCGCCGTCGGTCAGCATGTGTCCCGCATCGGAAAGCAGCGCCAGCGATCCGGTCCACCAGCCGCCGAGCGCCTCGACGATGGCGAACGCGATGGTCAGCGCGGCGGCCGCGCGCAGGGCGTTGCCCGGCGCTGGATGATGGTGCTGGTCGTGGTGATGATGATGCTCAGCCAAGGAGCTGCTCCAGGGCGCTGCATGCCGCCGCGGCGCTGTTGCCGCGCCAGGCGACGATCTGGTCCGGGCGAACGAGCGCGAAATCGGCGCCGTAGAGATCGCGCACCGCGCCATTCTGCAGGCGCACGACTTTCATCTGCCTGTCTTCGCCCGGCGGGGCCTCATTGAAGCAGAGCAGAGTCCATTCGACGCCGAAAAGATCGTAGAGCGAGCGGCCGTCGGCGAGCCAGGCGTGCGGCGGCCGGCCGCCCGGGCAGGCCGTGGGCACGTAGCTGTTCGCGGCTTCGGGCGGCGGCGCGGTGCCGTCGCCGATGATGGCCGGCGAGCCGTCGTAGCGCCCGCCGAAGGTGATCCCCGGGATGTTGAACTCGGCGCGGCCGTGCGCTTCGAGGTATTCGCCCGCGCGCCTGCGGGCTTCAGCACCCTGCGGCGTGTCGTCCTCGATTTCGGCCACCGGCTGATAGTTGCCCAACGAATCGGCGAAGCGCTTGGCGTAAGTGGTGTTGCGCACGGCGAGCGGCTTGCGCTCGATCTCGTAGCTCTCGAGGAGCCGCGGCGCCGCGCGGCCCTGCAGCACCGCGGCGAGCTTCCAGCCGAGGTTCACCGCGTCCTCGACCGCCGTGTTGTAGCCCAGGCCGCCGGTTGGGGTGAAGAGATGCGCTGCGTCGCCGCCGATGAAGACGCGTCCTGCGGCGAAGCGCTCGGCGACGAGCGCGTGCCCGGCGGTCCAGGTGTCGCGCGCCAGGACCTCCACCGCGAGCGGTGCGCCGATCGCCTGCTGCACCATCGCTGCCGCGCCCGCTTCGTCGATGCGTGCTTCGTCCTCGTGTGGCTTGAGCTGCGTGTGAAAGGCGAACTGCCCCCTGCCGTCGATCGCCGGCATGAAGCAGCGCCGCTCGCGGTTGAAGCTCACGTTCATCCACGCCGGCGCGTGCGGCACCTCGCGATAGAAATCGGGCACGCGGCAGTACACCGCGTACATCCGTCCACCGACGAAGTCGCGCGTGACGCCGGTCTCGCCGGTATGGCGCCAGCCCATCGACTGGCGCACGAGGCTGCGCGCGCCGTCGGCGCCGACCAGGTAGCTGCTTCGGATCGTCGCCGGCGTGCCGCCGTCGACGGGCTCGGCCTGCGCCTCGACGTGCTCACCGTGGTCGATAAAGCGCGTGACGCGCCAGCCGTAATGCACGGAGGCGACGCGCTCCGCGTGGCGGCGCAGGACCTGCTCGACGAATTTCTGCGCCACGCGGTGCGGCAGCTCGGCCGCGCTCCACGAGCCTGAAAGGCTGCTCACCAGTTGGCGAGCCTCGCGTGCCGATGGGAGGCGAAAGCGCGCGAGCTCGTGTTTCGCGAAGCGCGTGAAGTAGGCGATGTCGGTCGGGAAGTCCGCCGGCATGCCGAGCGCGCGGATTTCGTCGGCGAAGCCCAGGCGCCGGTAGTGCTCCATGGTGCGCGCCTGCGTCGCATTCGCCTGTGGATTGAACGCCGTGCCGGGCTTCTGGTCGAGGACCAGCGCGCTGATGCTGCGCCGGCCGAGCTCGTTCGCGAGCATCAGGCCGCAGGGGCCGCCGCCGACGATCAGGACTTGGGTGGACTCCGGAAGCACTCCGGAGATTCTAGAGAGGAGGTGCCCAAGGGGCTTGCCGATCCCGGCGAGCTATCGGCGCTCACTCGGCGATCAGGCAATCCCTCGTGCAATTCCACTATAACCCGGGCTGATGACGCTTTGGCGACCGCGCGTAGTCCGTTACGCGCCGCCCGGCGGAACTACCGCGCATGGGCACCTCCCGTTCCCGGGCTAACAGCGGAGGCGCGGCGATCATCCCACGCGGAGAAGAAGATGGAGGCGAAGGTTGGATTCGAACCAACGTGGACGGCGTTGCAGACCGTAGCATCTCCCCACTCTGCCACTTCGCCTGTGTACCCGGCGCATTGTGTGGGGGTCGTGTTAAGCGACATGTACGGCCGAATGCTCTGGCTGTACCGGTAAATTCTCGGGCCGGCGTCCGCGCGGCCGCAATTTCGGCCGCGGCGCGCCGCGAATTTAGATCGGCACCAGCGCTGACAAATCGCAGTGCAGCAAAGGGCACAGCAGCGAATTCCGCGGCTATGATGCTTTCGCCAACCTAGAGGAGGAGGGCAAATGACCAGACCGTCGCAGTGGGGCGCCGTGGCAGTCGCGCTCGCTTTTGCCGCAGGGTCCACCGCTTCTCTCGCGCAGACCAAAGTGAGCTGGAGGATGCAGAGCGCCTTCGGCAGCCAGCTCACGCACCTCGGGCCCTCCGGGCAGCGCTTCGTCAAGGACATCGAGGAGATGACCGACGGCAACTTCATCATCAAGTTCCACGAACCCGGCACGCTCGTGCCGTCGCTCGAGTGCTTCGACGCCGCGTCGAAGGGCTCGGTCGACGCCTGCTGGACGACGCCGGGCTTCCACGCCGGCAAGTACCCGGTGCTGCCGTTCTTCACCACGGTCCCCTTCGGACCAAGCTACGGCGAATTCTTCGCCTGGAAGATCTTCGGCAACGGCAACAAGCTGCGCCAGGAGATCTACGACAAGCACGGGCTGATCGCGATCGACGCCTTCGCGATCGGGCCGGAGACTTCGGGCTGGTTCCGCAAGGAGATCAAGTCGCTCGAGCAGCTGAAGGGTATGAAGATGCGCTTCTTCGGGCTGGGGGCGAAGGTGATGCAGAAGCTCGGGGTGTCGACGCAGCTGCTCGCGCCCGCCGACATCTTCCCGGCGCTCGAGCGCGGCGTGATCGACGCCGCCGAGTTCTCGATGCCGACGATGGACATCAAGCAGGGCTTCTACCAGGTGGCGAAGTACAACTACTTCCCGGGCTGGCACCAGTGGGTGTCGGTGGGCGAGTTGCTGATGAACAAGAAGACCTTCGACGCGCTTCCGAAGTCCTACAAGAAGTTCATCCAGATGGCGGCCGGCTACCAGGTGCACTACACCTACGCGGAGACCGAGGCGATGCAATTCGACGCCATGGTCGAGATGCAGACGAAGCACAAGGTGCAGCTCCGGCGCTGGAAGGACAGCGATCTCGCCGCGTTCGAGAAGGCCTGGCTGGAGGTGATCCAGGAAGAGTCCGCGAAGGATGCGCTCTTCAAGAAGGTCGCGGACGACTATCTCGCGTTCCGCAAGAGCTACGCGACGTGGGGCGAGGCACAGGCGTTCAAGGCTACGTACCTGGCGACCAAGTCTGGGATGACGGTCAGCCCGGCGGCCGAGGCCGCGGCCAAGAAGAATAAGTAGTGGGCACTGAGACCGCACGCCGGGGGCCACGGCCCCCGGTCGCGGCGCCCGCGATTTCTCAATTCAGGACAATCTGATGGAGTTCCTGCTCAGGCTCGGCAGCCGGTTCGCCAATCGCACCACGATGGCGATCGCGTTGCTGGTGCTGGTCGGCTTCGGCTACGCCTACGTCGCCGGCCTCGCGCCGGCGGCGCGCGCGGAGCTGCTGCACCCCTTGCGCGAAGCGCTGCCGATCCTGATGTTCGTGACGCTCGGCGTGCTGCTGTTCTCGGGCTACCCGGTGGCGTTCATCCTCGGCGGCATCGCGCTGCTCTTCGGGCTGCTCGGTTACTTCGTCGGCTCGTTCAAGCTGATTCAGTTCTTCAACTTCCTGCCGCGCATCTGGGGCCAGGCGGCGGAGAACCTGGTGCTGGTGGCGATCCCGACCTTCATCTTCATGGGCGTGATGATGGAGCGGAGCGGCATCGCGCAGGACCTCTTGTACTGCGTGCAGGTGCTGCTGAAGCGCGTTCCCGGCGCGCTCGCCCTCGGCGTCACCATCATGGGCACGATCCTCGCCGCGATGACCGGCATCATCGGCGCCTCGGTGACGATGATGACGGCGCTC
>DASXRW010000441.1:0-4770 GCA_036506355.1 Burkholderiales bacterium | reverse complement strand
CGCGGCAAGGCGCCACCATTTCGGACCGCGCGGATTTTCGAGGTAAGCCGGATACGAGCGGCCGGCGAGGTGCATGCGCGCGAGCAGCGCGCCGAGCTCGCCGCACTCGGCAACGCCTGGGCGCTCGAGCGAGCTGCCCGGCAGCCGCGTGACCAGCGCCGCCGGCTTGCCGTTCAGCCGCTGCAGATACTGGTCCGAGAGATCGGCGATCGGCGCGGGCGACGGAATGCCGTGGCGCGCGAGATGCGCCATCAGGTCGAGATAGAACGGCAGCTCGGCGGCCGGCAGGCGCTCGAAAAGCGTGAGCACATAGCGCCCCTGCGTGGTGGCGACGAAGAAATTGCTGTTCTCGATGCCTGCCTTGACCGGCTCGAGCGCCTGCAGCCGCCCGACCGAGTAATTGCGCAGCCACTCGTCGAGCTCGGTTTCGGAGACAGGGGTATAGACGGACAAACTATTCGAAGATGTAGATCGGCCACATCGGCACGCGCACGCCGTCGTCGAGCGGATCGCGGCGCATCCAGTTGCCGCTGCCGGTGGTGTCGACCAGGTAGTAGGGCTTGCCGCCGGGCGGCGTGACTTTGAGCATCACGATTCGCCCGCCCTCGCGGATTTCCTCGACCTTGTCCTTCTCCTGGACCGGAATGCGCACCGCGGGCTCGTCGGGGCCGGCGATCTCCGGCGGCGGCAGGGGTTCGGGCAGCGGCTCGAGCTTCGCTTGCGCGGCGGCGGCTGCGGCGGCGCACATCAAGACGAACACCGCCACAGGACGCATGAACTCATTTTACTAGAGGTTGAGCAGCACCTCGCGCTCGGCAGGCGAAGGCTCGAAGCCGCGCTTTTCGTAGAAATTGAAGATCGCATCGACCACCTGCTGCGGCTCGTTGCAGACTTGGAAGAGCTTGCAGTCGGCGTCGTCGATCATGCCTTCGGCGACGAGGCGCTCCTGCATCCAGCCAATGAGCCCGCGCCAGAAAGGCTCGTGCGCCAGGATGATCGGCATCTGGCGTCCCTTGCCGGTCTGCACCAGCGTCAGCGCTTCGAACAGCTCATCGAGCGTGCCGTAGCCGCCGGGCAGCACGACATAGGCGCTCGCGAACTTGGCGAACATCACCTTGCGCGCGAAGAAATGCTTGAAGCGCAGGCTGATGTGCTGGTAGCGGCTCGAGGGCTGCTCGCGCGGCAGGTCGATGTTGAGTCCCACCGCCATGCCGCCGCCCTCGAACGCGCCCTTGTTGGTCGCCTCCATCAGGCCCGGGCCGCCGCCGGAGAATACCGCGAAGCCCGCCTCCGAAAGCAGGCGCGCCGTTTCCTCGGCGAGCTTGTAGTACAGCGTGCCCGGCCGCACGCGCGCGCTGCCGAACACCGACACCGCGGGACGGATGCTCGCAAGGCGCTCGGTCGCCTCGAAGAACTCTGCCATAATGCCGAACAGCTTCCACGCTTCGCGCGCGGAGATCTCGTGGCCCAAGCCGGCCGCCTTCAGCAGTTTCTCTTGTGTCATCGTGTCGGGGACTGATCCAGAAAAGACGTTGTTGCTGGTTGACGGCTCGTCCTACCTGTACCGCGCCTACCACGCGCTGCCCGAGCTGAGGAGCCCGAAGACCGGAGAGCCGACCGGCGCCATCTACGGCGTGCTCAACATGCTACGGAAGCTCGCCACGGACTACAAGGCGCAGGCCCGCGCTGCCGTATTCGACGCCAAGGGCAAGACCTTCCGCGACGAGGTCTACCCGGAATACAAGGCGACGCGCACCGCGATGCCCGACGACCTGTCGCGCCAGGTGGAGCCACTCTACGAGGCGGTCAAGGCGCTCGGCTGGCCGTTTCTTTGCATCGACGGCGTCGAAGCCGACGACGTGATCGCGACGCTCGCCGACCAGGCGAGCAAGCGCGGCTGGCGCACCGTGATCTCGACCGGCGACAAGGACCTCACGCAGCTCGTGGACGAGCGCACGCTGTGGATCAACACCATGTCCAATGAGCGCCTCGACGTGGAAGGCGTCAAAGCCAAGTTCGGCGTGCCGCCGGACAAGATCGTCGACTACCTCGCGCTGATCGGCGATCAGATCGACAACGTTCCCGGCGTCGACAAGGTCGGACCCAAGACCGCGTGCAAGTGGATCGTGCAGTACGGTTCCCTTGAGGGCGTGATCGCGCACGCCGATGAGATCAGCGGACTCGCGGGCGAAAACCTGCGCAAGGTGAAGGATTGGCTGCCCAAGGCGCGCCAGCTTTTGACGGTCAAGCGCGACGTGCCTTTGCCGATAATGCTCGATCAACTCACCGATGGTGGCAATGCGGGCCATCGCGACCCGGCGCGCCAGCGCGCGCAATACGACCGCTTCGGCTTCAAGACCTGGCTGAAGGAAGTCGAGAACGCCCCCCCGGGCGAAATGCGCACCGACACACCCGCCGCGTCAGCGCCGACGGTCCAGAAACGCCGGTATCGCGCGATCGTGAGCGAGGACGAGCTCAAGGACCTGCTGCTGAAGATCGAAGCGGTGCCGCTCGTCGGCCTGAACTGCATCGCGAGCGCGGAGGATCCGATGAACGCGCGCCTCGCGGGCATGGCCTTCGCGTTCGGCGACGAAGCCGTCTACCTGCCCCTCGCGCACCAATATGCAGGCGCTCCTGCTCAGCTCGGCGTAGATGCAGCATTACGGCTTCTCAAGCCGTGGCTCGAGCGTGCCGATTGCCGCAAGGTCGCCGAGGACGCGAAGCTCGATTCGCATCTCCTCGCCAACCACGGCGTGCGCCTGGCTGGCTGCGTGCACGACACCATCGTCGAGTCCTACGTGCTGGAGGTGCACGAGCGCCACGAGCTCGCGAGCCTGGCGCAGCGCTACTGCGGCTGGACCACGCTGTCCTACGACGAGGTCACGGGTAAGGGCGCGGGGCGCATTGCCTTCGCCTCGGTGGAGATCGCCCGCGCCACCGAATACGCTGCGCAGAAGGCCGATTGCATCCTCGCCCTGCACGACATCCTGCATCCGCGCATCACCGCCGAAGAGAAGCTCGCCTTCATCTACGAGCGCATCGAGCTGCCGCTCGTGCCGGTGCTCTTCTGCATGGAGCGCAACGGCGTGCTGATCGACCGGGCGAAGCTGGAGGCGCAGAGCCAGGAACTGGGCAAAGAGATACTGGCACTCGAGCAGAAGGCCTATGAAGCCGCGGGCCAGCCCTTCAACCTCGGCTCGCCGAAACAGATCCAGGAAATCCTGTTCGAGCGCCACAAGCTTCCCGTCAAGAAGAAGACGCCCTCGGGCCAGCCTTCGACCGATGAGGATTCGCTCGCCGAGCTCGCGCTCGACCATCCGCTGCCGCGGCTGATCCTCGAGCACCGCGCGCTGTCGAAGCTGAAGTCCACGTACACCGACAAGCTGCCCAGGAGCATCAACGCCGTCACCGGGCGCGTGCACACCACTTATTCGCAGACGACTGCCGTGACCGGCCGTCTTGCCTCGAACGAGCCCAACCTGCAGAACATCCCGATCCGCACTTCGGCTGGGCGGCGCATCCGCGCCTGCTTCATCGCCCCGCCGGGCGCGAAGATCATGTCGGCGGACTATTCGCAGATCGAGCTGCGCATCATGGCGCACCTCTCCGGCGACGAGAATCTGCGGCGCGCCTTTAGCGAGGGCGAGGATGTGCACCGCGCCACCGCGGCGGAGGTCTTCGGCGTTCCGCTGTCCCAGGTGGATGCCGACCAGCGGCGCGTCGCCAAGGTGATCAATTTCGGGCTGATCTACGGCATGTCGTCCTTCGGCGTGGCGCAAAACCTCGGCATCGACCGCGGCACCGCGCAGACTTATGTCGATCGCTACTTCGCGCGCTTCCCCGGCGCGAAGCGCTACATGGACGAGACGCGCCGGCGCGCGAAGGAGCTCGGCTACGTCGAGACCGTGTTCGGCCGGCGCCTATGGCTGCCCGAACTGAGGAGCGGCGCGCCGGTTCGCCGCCAGGCCGCAGAGCGCGCCGCCATTAACGCGCCGATGCAGGGCACGGCCGCCGATCTGATCAAGCTCGCCATGATCGCCGTGCAGAAATGGCTCGACGAATCGCGCGCGCAGGCCAAGCTCATCATGCAGGTGCACGATGAGCTCGTGCTCGAAGTGCCCGACGGCGAGATCGAGGCGACCAAGGCCAAAGTGCGCGAGCTGATGGAATCGGTGGCGAAGCTGGACGTCCCGCTGGTCGCCGATGTTGGCGTCGGCGACAACTGGGACCGGGCGCACTGACTAGTAGCGCAGCGCGCCGAACACCTTGCGGATGATGCTGGAGCCGGTACCGACCGGGTCCTTGCGGATCTTCTTCTCCTCCTCGGCGACCATGACATACAGGCCGTCGAGCGCCTTGTGGGTCACGTACTCGTCGAGATCGGCGTCTTCCTTCTTCAGCAGCCCGACCGTGGCCGCCTTGTCCGCGTACTGATCGTACTTCTGCGCGAGGTCGACCCGCGCGGTCGCGCGCTGCACGATCGGCAGGAAGCGCTTGTGTAGTTGATCGCGCGTCGTGCGCCGGAAGTAGTCGGTGCCGGCAGTCTCGCCGCCGGAAATGATGCCCTTCGCGTCCTGCACCGTCATCTTCTTCACCGAGTCGATGAAGAGCGCCCGCGCCTCGGGCACCGCCGACTCGGCGGCGCGGTTCATGGTGACGATAAGCTCGTCGGCGTACTTGCCCATTCCCACGCGGCGCATCACCCGCTCAGCGCGCTGCGCGGATTCGGGCAGTGGGATTTTCACCTGCGGATTGCCGAGGAAGCCGTCG
>DASXRW010000440.1:0-3205 GCA_036506355.1 Burkholderiales bacterium | reverse complement strand
AAGCTCGATTCGGTGAAAGCGAGCTTGCCGCGCGCCTGCTCGAGCGGTGGCAGCACGCGGTGCAGGACGAGCTGATTCGACGCCAGCTCGTAGTCGCCGGCGACCCTGCTCTTGGCGAGCTCCGCGAGCGGCAGCTCGAGCTTGAGATGCAACCGGCCGTCGCCGGTGGCGCTCATGCCTTCGGTGAAGCGCCCCGCGCTCGTGCGCAGCGGCGAAGACTGGATGAACTTGAGGAACTCTGCGGTCGGTCCCTGGGCCTGGCCGCTGACGTCGATGCGCGGCGTGCGGCCGCGGAGCTCCGGCATGCTGACCTTCACGTCGTGCAGGCTCGCGCCGAGGACCCTGCCGCCGCGGCCGACGATGGTCATGCGGTTGCGATCGAAGGTGAGCTCGGCTTCGATGTCCTCGATGCGCGGCCAGCCCTCCGCATAGTGCAGCACGCCGTGGTGCACGTGGGCCGTGACGAGAAACCGGCCGCGCGCCGGATCGGTGAAGGGAAACTCGCGCAGGTCGCCCTGCAGCCGCACTTGCACGTCGCTCGCCTGGCCGGCGAGGATGCCTTTGACCAGCCACTCGCGCGGCTTCTCGCCCATCAACGCACCGAGCGGCAGGTAATGCGCCAGGTTCTTCGCGTCGGCGCGGTTGAGCACCGCCGAGACGTCGAGCGTGCCCGGGCCTTCGCCGTCATAGGCGTAACTGCCGAAAGCATTGCCGCTGAGATCGGCATTCGAGAAGGTGAGCGATGCGACCTGCACGTTGAGGACGCCGCCTTCGCGCTGCCAATCGAACTGGCCGTTCAGCGTGTCGAAGGAAAGCCGCGGCTCCGGAAACACGCGCGGCAGCTCGATCTCGGCGCCGCGCGATTGCAGATACAGGCGCCCGCTCGCCTCGGTCGCCTCGACCGAGCCGGCGAGCCTGGCGAAGCCCGGCAGCGTCTCGCGCGGCTTGAGCCCCAGATCGAAGAAGCGCGCGCGGGCGCGATATTGCGCCGGCGCCGCGATCGCGCCCTGCCATTCGAAGCGCACGTCGCCGAGCTGGCCGCGCGGCTCGAGCTCGAGCGCGAGCCTGCGCAGGTCGGGCGGCAAAGGCAAGGCCTCGGCGAAGTGCGCGAGCGGCGCAAGCTCGAGCGTATTCGCGCTCACCACGCCGCTCTCCGCCTTCCAGGCGAGCTGGAAATCCACCGGCGCCAGCGCCGTGCTGCCTGGCGGCGCCAGCGCCAGCTTGCGCGCCGTCAGCTGGTAGCCGTCGGGGGCCAGGCGCGCCTGCAAACGTCCGCTGAGGGAGCCGAGCTCGAGCCGCGGCAGCTCTTCGCCGAGTTTCGCGGTGACGCCCACGAAGGCCACGTCCGCAGTGGCCTGGCGCACCGTGCCACTCTCGATGCTGGTCCAGAGCCGCACCGCGCCCTGACCGCCCTCGAGCTCGAGCGGGTAATCGAACCAGGGCCGCCACGCCGCAAGGTCGGTATAGCCGAGCTCGGCATAGATTTGGCCGCCGGCTTGCGCAAGGCTGCCGCCGACAAGCTCGGCGCGCAGCTGGAGGCTCGTGCCGAGCGCTTCCGGCAGCCGGCCGGAAAGCCCGACCGAATGGCGCTCGCCCTGGTTCTCGAGGCGCAGGTTGATTGCCGAGAGCGTGAGCGGCGCCGCGGCGCGCTTCTCGTCGCGCCATTCGATCTCGGCGTTGCGGATCTCGATCTCCTTCTGGTCGAGCAGCCAGTCGCTGATGCCGCTCTCGCCGGCCGCGGGCGAGAGCTTCATCCCCGCGACATAAAATGCCCCGGCGCTGTCGCGGCGCACGGCGAGCCGCGGGCCCTCGATGCGCAGCGCGTGCAGCCGCAGCTGCCCGTGCGCGAGCGAGCGCCATGAGAGAATGTTTTCCACCGAGGGCAGCACGAGCGCTTCGCGGCCTTCGGCATCGTAGATGCGGACATCCGAGAGGTTGATCTGCGGCCGCAGCCCCAGCCATTCCGCCTCGATGCGGCCGATTTTCACTGGCTGGCCGACCGTGGCCGTGACGCGCGCGACGATTTCGGGCCGGTAGCGCTCGATCTGCGGAAGCAGCCCATAGCGCAGGCCGAGCACCGCCGCGGCGACCGCGAAAAACGTCGCCCAGGCGAGCACTTCCAGGGTTCGCCGGAGCCGCTTCATGTTGGAATTAACGTTCAGACCGGCATTTTAAGCTGCAATGTCGCAGGTAATTGATCTCGCATCGCTTTCCCGCTTCGCGGCGCGCGTTCTTGCGGCGCGGCCGGCGCTCGGTGCCGAGCTCGCCGCGCCTGCCCCGTTCACGCGGGACGAAATCGCGCGCGCGCTCGACGGTGCCAAGGCGGACGACGAACCGGCGCTCAAGCGGCGGCTGCGACGCCTGCGCGAGCGCGTGCTGCTGCGGGTGATGGCGCGCGATCTCGTCGCGCGCGCGCCGCTCGACGAGGTCTGCGCCACGATGAGCGATCTCGCGGAGCTCTCCTTCGCTTGCGCGCTCGACTGGCTCGGGGCGAGCGATCTCGTGGTCGTCGGCATGGGCAAGCTCGGCGGCCGCGAGCTGAACGTCTCGTCCGATGTCGATCTGGTCTTCCTGCATCCCGACGCCGCTGGCGCGCAGCGCCTGGAAGCGCCCGCTCGCCGCCTGAGCCGACTGCTCGCCGAGCTCACCGAGGACGGCTTCGTGTTCCGCGTCGACCTGCGGCTGCGGCCTTACGGCGACTCGGGGCCGCTGGTCTGCAGCTACGATTTTTTAGAGTCGTACTTCGTAGCCCAGGGCCGCGAATGGGAGCGCTACGCATGGATCAAGGCGCGGGCGCTGACAGGTTCGCAGCACGAAGAACTGGCGCAGATCGTGCGCCCCTTCGTCTACCGGAAATACCTGGACTACGCCACGCTCGACGCGATGCGCCGGCTGCATGCGGAAGTGCGGCGCGAGGTCGAGCGGCGCGAGCTCGCCGAGCACGTGAAGCTCGGGCCGGGCGGCATCCGCGAGATCGAATTCGTCGCGCAGGCGCTGCAGCTCGTACGCGGCGGGCGCGACCCGGCGCTGACGGTGCGGCCGACGCTCGCGGTTCTCCCCCTGCTGGCAGAAAGAAACCAGCTGCCGCGGGCCGCAGCTACGGAGCTCGGGGAGGCTTATGTCTTCCTGCGCCGCGTCGAGCACTGCCTGCAGTACCTCGATGATGCGCAGCGCCACGACCTGCCGGAAGACGCCGAAGACCGCG
>DASXRW010000439.1:0-3783 GCA_036506355.1 Burkholderiales bacterium | reverse complement strand
TTTCCCAGGGGCTCGCCTTCATCTCGTCGAAGCCCGAGCGCACGATGACTTTCACGTCGTCGCCGCCCAGGCGCCGCGAGGTGCGGCAGCAGTCCATCGCCGTGTTGCCGCCGCCGAGCACGATGACGCGCTTGCCGATCTTGGTCGTATGTCCGAAGGACACCGACGAGAGCCAGTCGATGCCGATGTGGATGTTCGCCGCCGCTTCCTTGCGGCCGGGGATCTCGAGGTCGCGGCCGCGCGGCGCGCCCGAGCCGATGAAGATGGCGTCCCAGCCTTCGGTCATCAACTGCTTCATGCTGTCGATCTTGCGCTGCTTGAAATGGACGCCGAGATCGAGGATGTAGTTGACCTCTTCGTCGATCACTTCCAGCGGCAGGCGAAAGCGCGGGATCTGCGACCAGATCATGCCGCCGGCGCGCGGGTCCTGGTCGAACACCGTGACGTCGTAGCCCAGCGGGGCGAGGTCGCGAGCGACGGTGAGAGAGGCTGGGCCGGCGCCGATGCAGACAATGCGCTTGCCATTCTTCTTCTTGGCGGGGCGCGGCATCTGCTTCTTGATGTCGTCGACGTCCTTGTAGTCGGCGGCGACGCGCTTCAGGCGGCAGATGGCGACCGGTTCCGGTTTAGGCTGGTTTTCCTCTTCGACGCGGCCGCGGCGGCACGCGGGCTCGCAGGGGCGGTCGCAGGTGCGGCCCAGAATTCCGGGGAAGACGTTCGAGTTCCAGTTGACCATGTAGGCATCCGAATATCGCCCCGCAGCGATCAAGCGGATGTATTCGGGAACCGGCGTGTGGGAGGGACACGCCCACTGGCAATCGACCACCTTGTGGAAGTAGTCGGGGTTTTTGATGTCGGTCGGCTGCAACGCAACTCCTGATGACGGGTAGTTAATTGTTGTGGTGCACAGTCTACTACCGTCAGACAGCCGGATACAGCTTAGATTTCAGGCCCCTACGGGATTTCCCGAGGACGACGCCGAAGCGCGCGGCGAGCCCACCTCATAGAACACATGCACATAGTGGGTGACGACGCCGGCAGGGTCTTTGACCGAGCGCAAACTGCGCCACTCGCGATAAACCGAGCCGTTCTTGCGGCGTGCCCAAGTGGTGCCCGACCAGTAGCCGTCGCGCTGAACCGCGGCGTAGGCCTCGTCGTAGAACTCGGGCGGCAAGAGGCCGCTGCGGATCGCCTTCTCCGATTGGCCCAAGACCTCGTCGCGGTTGTGGCCGGTGATCTCGCTGAAGGCGCGGTTGACCGTGACGATGGTGCCGTCGGCGCCGGTGATCATGATCGCCTCGGTCATGCCCTCGAGGGCGTGGGCGGCGAGCAGCATGCGCTCCTCGCTCTCGCGCAGGTCGGTGACGTCGTGCGACACGAGCAGCACCTTGTACGGCGCGGCGGGCCCCGCGACCGGCTGCACGCGCGAGCGGTACTGGCGCACGCGGCCTTCGCGGTCCACCAGGCGCAGCGCCAGCTCGCGCGGCTTGCCGGTCGCCGCGGCGCGGCCGATGGCGAGGCGCGCCCGCTCGGCGTCGTCGGGATGGATGCGCTTGAAGGCGTCGGCGGTGGGGACGAGCTCCGCGGGGTCGAACACGCGCGCATACGAAGGGCTGGTGTAGAGCCAGCGCCCGTCGTGGTCGACCATGGCGACCAGGTCGTCGGCGTTCTCGGCGATCAGGCGGTAGCGCTCTTCGCTCCGCGCGAGATCGTGGCGCGCGGTGCCCAGGCGGCGGGTCTGCTTCCAGACCACGAAGCCGACCATCGAGGTGTAGGCGACCGAGCCCGCGACCGACAGGAAGGTGACCCAGGGACTCGTGTCCGGCGTGAGGCGCAGGCCGCCGACCGCGACCCAGAGGCCGGCGCCGATCGCGCTCGAGCCGAGCGCGAGCGCCGCGCCCTGCCAGCTGCGATTCACCGCGGCGTTGAGCATCGCCGCGGCGAGCAGCGCGTAGGTGATCCAGATCGGGAAGCCGAGGTACGCGGCCCAGGCACCGAGGAGCGCGGCGTCGAGGAACAGGTTGTCGAGCTCGGCGCGGGTGGGATGCGCCGAGCGCGCCGCGCGCCAGTAGACGAGCTGCGGATAGACGAAGAACTGAGCCGCGACGAGCGCCCATGCCGCCCTGCCCGCATCGCGCTCCCAGAGGTAGAGCCCGATCGGCAGGACGCAATAGGCAAAAGCCGCGCTCCGTACCACGCGGTTGGTGCGTACGAGCGCCGGCAGGGTCATCGCGTGTTTCCCCTAAGCCCCCTCCTGCGGCGATTGTACGGGCGCGGCGTTTTCACTGCCCGGTGGTGCCGTTGGCCGGCATGCCGTTCCGGGGCGTGCCGACTTCGTAGAACGCGTGCACGTAATGGGTCACGGCGCCGGCCGCATCGCGCACCGAGCGGATGCTGCGCCATTCGCGGAACACGGCACCGTTCTTCCGGCTGTTCGCGCTGACGCCCGACCAGTGGCCCTGGCGCAGCACCGCGGCGTACGCCTGGTCGTAGAAGCCATGCGGCACCAGGCGGCTGCGGATCGCCTTTTCCGGCTGACCGACCACCTCGTCGCTCGTGCGGCCGGTGGTCTCGCTGAAGGCGCGGTTGACGCTGAGGATGGTGCCGTCCGCGGCGGTGATCATGATCGCCTGGGTCATGCCCTCGAGCGCGTGCGCCGCGATCAGGAGCCGCTCCTCGCTCTCGCGCAGATCCGTGACGTCGCGCAGCGCGAGCACCAGCCGCGCCGCCGGGATGCGCTCGCCCCTCACCGGCCGCACCGTGGCCCGGTACTGGCGGAAGCGGCCCGTGCGGTCGAGGAGCCGCAACTGCAGCTCGCGCGGCTGGCCGGTGCCGGCCGAGCGGCGCACCGCCATGCGCGCGCGCTCGGCGTCGTCCGGGTGCGCGCAGGCGAAGGCGTCGGCGCCGGTCGCGAGCTCCGCGGGTCCGAGCACCGCGTCGAACGAGGGACTGGTATAGAGCCACTCCCCGTCCTGGCCCACCAGCGCCACAAGGTCGGCGGCGTTTTCGGCGAGCAGGCGGTAGCGCACTTCGCTTTCGCGCACGCGGTCGCGCAGGGTGTACACCACGCCGCCGACCGCGCAGCTATAGCCGAACGAGCCGACGACGCAGAGCGCAGTGACCAGATCGCTCGTCGGCGCGGAGAACTCGAAGCCGCCGAACGCGAGCCCGATCGCCGCGCCGGCGCAGAAGGTGGCGAAGCACCAGCCGCCGCGCACGATGCCGAACACCACGGTGGCGTTGAGCGTGGTGCTGAAAAGCGCCGCGTACGCGATCCACAGCGGGAAATGCAGCGCGCCGACCCAGGCGCCGAGGAGCGCCGCGTCGACATGCAGGTTGACCCCCTCGGCGCGGCCCGAATCGGCGGCGTGGCGCGCATACAGGTAGGCGAGGTGCGGATAGATCAGGAACTGCAGCACGAGCGCCGTCCAGAAGAGCGCGCCGAAGCCGCGCTCCGCGCCGTGGATCGCGAGGACGAGAAAGCTGTAGGCGAACGAGCCCGCGCGAATGGCGTAGTTGATCCGCGCCATGGGATGCGTGCCGTTTCGCTGTTGCATGCGGCAGCGTAGTTCCTGACTGAATCGTCGACTGTCAAGGTCTGTAATGAATCGCCGCGCCGAGCTATAGTTCCTTCATGACCTCCCAACTCGACTCGCTGCGCCAGCACTCGCTGGTCGTGGCCGACACCGGCGACATCGAGGCGGTGGCGCGCTGGAAGCCGCAGGACGCGACCACCAATCCGTCGCTGCTCCTCACCTCGGCGCAGGATCCGCGCTTCCGCCA
>DASXRW010000438.1:0-24898 GCA_036506355.1 Burkholderiales bacterium | reverse complement strand
CCTTCCAGACCTACCGCGATGTGACCGAGCTCGGCGAACGCCTTGAGGTCGCGTCCCGGCCCGCAGCCAAAATCGAGTATCGCGAACGGCGGGTCACCCTCGATGTATCGCAGCAGCGCTTCGATGTTCTGGCTGACGTCGTGATCGCGCGTGCCTTCCCAGAAATCTTCGGCACGCCGGTCGTAGTGTTCCAGCGTCAGGTCGGCGATTTTTCCGAGGTCTTGCGCAGTCAGTATGACGGCCTCCTGGCGTCTCACGGCCGCTCGGCGGCAGGCGCTACCGTCGCCGGATACTCGGGGCGGATATCGAAGTGCAGCCGGCGATGGGCGATGCGCAGCGCCATTTCCGCATCCGCGGGGCTCGCCGCCCGGGCGAAGATGAACCCGAGGTAGCTCGCCCCGTCGGGAGGCGGCGCAATGATCTGGCCGGGCTCCGCCGTAATGGCCACACTGGTGACGCCACTTACCGACTGCGCGGCGGCGAGACCTTCGAGCCCGCGGTAAATGCCGCGCCGTGGAATCGGGATCATCATCACTCCCGCGGCGCCGCCCTCGCCGGCCGCATCGATGACGGCGGCGATCGGCTCTGCCACTGCCTGGCGCAAAATCAGCTCCTCCAGGCTCATGCCCAGGAAATGGATGAGCACGCGCCCGCATAAGCCGCCGATGGAGCGAGCCGCGACCTCCAGAATCCAGATCCCCTGGTCATTGACCCGCACTTCGGCGTGCACTGGCCCGGTCATGAGCCCGGCTGCGCGGCAGGCGCGGGCCACCTCCTGATGGATGCGCTCCTGAAGCGCCTGCGGCAGCCGCGACGGCGTGATGTAGAGCGTTTCCTCGAAGTAGGGCCCGTCCAGGGGATCGGGCTTGTCGAAAAGAGCGAGGGTGGTCAACTCCCCTCGTTGCAGGCTGCCTTCCAGGGCGTACTCGCGCCCCGGAATGAAGTCCTCGATGACGAGGCCGAGCTCCTGGGCGTCGCGGTCGGCACGGGACTGGATGGCCCGCACCCAGTTCACGGCCCGCATCAGCTCTTCGGAATCGTCGGCGCGGATCACGCCGCGGCTTCCCGATAGACGTCGGGCCTTCACCACCACGGGAAACTTCAACTCGGGAACCCGCTGGCGGGGATCTTCGTCGCTCGGCAGGTGATGGAATTGGGGACATGAGAACTCCCGTTCCTGGAGCAGCCGGCGGAACGCCAGCTTGTCACGCACCCGGCGCACCGCGTCGGGGCCATTCGCCGGCAGGCCAAGACGCTGCGCAAGCAGCGCCGCAAGCTCGACTCCCGAATCGTCCACCGCTAGCACGGCATCCGGGGTGGCGTCGATCTCCCGCAATAGGGTATCGGCCGCCTGCTCCGGCCGGTCGAAATGCAGCGCCATGATCGGAGCGAGACCCCAGGTTGGGGCGAGCTGGTGACAGTAATTGGCCGCGGCCACGATCTCCACATCGAGTCTTTTCGCGGCGGCAAGAAAATCGGCGTTGCGGTAGCCCATGGTGGGCAAAAGCAGCAGGACGCGCTTCATTGAATCGGCTGTATCAGAAGGACCGGAGCTGCTGGTCGGTGGGCTCGGCGCAGCAGTACCACGGTTCCGACAGACGGGGGATCGGAGCTCCAAGATTGCCCGCGAGCTTTGGCGCGGCGCGCCCGGCAGCTTCGTGGGCCATGCGCCAGACGGCGGCGAACACTTCGCGGCGCGGAAGGCGCTCCTCTTCGCATCGCGCCACGCGGGCCTGCAGGTCCCGCTGCAGACGGTCCACCCGGGGATCAAGATGGCTCCAGGGATAGCCCAGGAGCTTGGCGTCGAAGGCCGCGAGCTTTTCCTTGAACCCGGGGAGGCGCAGGAGATAGGAGCCTTCGGGAACGAGCAGCCGGATGGTGAGCTGCACCGGGGGCACGCTCTCCACGACTTGCAGTTCCACGAGCCGCTCCAGCAGGGCGATGTAGCCTTCCAATGTCGTCCAGGGGGTGAAGGCAACAAAGGTCGGGGCGAGCGCAATGCCGGCTTCGCGGGTGAGCGCCATGGCCCGGTCGAAGTCCCGGCTGGTGTGGTTCTTGTCGAGAAGACGCAGGATGTCGTCGTCCACGGCTTCCACGGCGGAGGTGATGAACAGGCATCCGCTCGCGCGCAACTCGGGAAGCAGTTCGGCGTGATCGATGAGGTGCTGGATCTTGATGGTCGCGTCGAACGTGACGTCGGGGAATGCCGAATGCAAGGCGCGCGCGAGCCTCAGGCCATGCGTGGGACCGTTCAAGAAGTCCGGGTCGCCGAAGGAAATATGGGTTGCCCCTTCTTTCACCTGCTGCCGGATATCCTCCATCACCACGTCTACCGGAACGATGCGGAACTTTCCCTGGTACACAGGGACCACGGGGCAGTGCCGGCACAGGTGCTTGCAGCCCCGGCTGCCCTCGGCAAAACCGGCGACACGGGTGGATCCGTCCGGCAGCACCAGGTGGGCGTAGCGGGAGAGCTTCGGCAGGCCACTGCGGTCCGGCACTTCAAACGGGATCTTCGTCAGACTGATGACCGGCTCGCTTTGGGTCAGCGCCGTTCCGTTGGCCCGCAGTCGCTGGCAAAGAGACATCAACGCGGGCTCCAGCTCCCCGCCGAGCACCGTGCCCACACCCAGTCCGCGCAGCAGCGCCTCATTCATGGGGGCATAGAGCCCGTAGACGCAGAGGTGGGCCTTCGGGGCGAGCCGTTTGATGCGGGGCAGGGCCTGCACCGCGATGCGGGTGGCCGTATGCATGCCCGCGTAAAGAGCCACCAGGCCCGCGTCCTGCAGAATTTCGGCATCGAGCTTCTGCAGCGAAAGATCGAGGCAGTTCACCGCAAAGCCCTCGCGCTTCAGCCAGGCGGCAGGCTGCGCCAGGGCAAATGGCTGCCGCCCCAGCTCATAGGGGTTGATGAGGACGACCTTGAATGGGTCCGCTATTTTGATTTTGGCCGCTGCTCGAAAGGCGCCGGGCCCGGCTCGCGGCTCGCCCCGGCTTTTTCGAGGCGCTCGAGGTATTCCCGCCACAGCGTTTCGCGGTTCTTGCCCAGCCAGTACAGGTAGTCCCAGGAATAGATGCCCGTGCTGTGCCCGTCGGAGAACGTCGGCTGCACTGCGTAGCTGCCGCTCGGTTCGAGCGTCAAGATATCTACTTCGCACTTGCCGACCTGCAGCACCTCCTGGCCGGGTCCGTGGCCGCGAACTTCGGCGGAAGGCGAGTACACGCGCAGCAGCTCATAGCTCAACTCGAACCGGCTGCCGTCCGAGAACACCAGCTCCATCAGCCGTGACTTCTGGCGCAACTTGATCTCGGTGGGTGGTGGCGTATTGCCGTCCATGCCTACTTCTGTTGCGGCGGGGTATAGCCGGAGGCAACGTCGGCGCCGCTCCCGAAGAAATGATTCTCCATCTGCTGCGCGAGGTAGTCGCGCGCCTTCTTGTCGGCGAGATTGAGCCGGTTCTCGTTCACCAGCATCTTCTGGTGCTCGAGCCACTGCCGCCACGCTTCCTTCGACACCTTCTCGAAGATGCGCTTGCCGAGCTCGCCTGGATAGGGCGGGAAATCGAGCGCCTCGGCCTCGCGCCCGAGCTTGATGCACTTGACCATGCGTGCCATGTGTTGAGTATGCGCGCGCGCTCCGCCTGTTCAAACCACTTGCCGTGTAGGGTTGTGAAGACTTTGCGTCAGATCCAGCACGCCAACCCTGCCTCACAAGGGCGTGACTTTGCGGCGGGTCTTGGCACGCCTTGGCGAGTGAGGGCGGGCCGTTAGAACAACAAATTAGGAAGCAGCCTTCAACTTTTAATCCGTTGGTCGGCGGTTCGAATCCGCCACGACCTACCAACACTCATGCGCCGTGCGTCACGCAACGCCCTGGGGGCCGAAGATACTGCGGGTGGCGTGATAGAGTCGTACAGAGCACTTCGTTCGCTCATTCATCGGGGAGGGTGGCATGAGACGGCTGAAAATACTGGTTGTTGCGACGCTCGCGCTGCTATCAGGTGCCGCGGGAGCCGCCGACGTGAAGTTCGCCTATGTCGGCGAGATCTCGGGCTCGATAGCGGTGTCCGGCGGCAACTTCCGCGACGGCATCATCCTGGCCGTCGAGGAGATCAATGCGAGGGGCGGCATCCTCAAGCAGAAGATCGCCCTCACGCTCTACGATACCCAGACCAATCCGGGCGTCGCCCGCTCGCAGATGCAGAAGGCGATCGACGCCGATCCGTACGTCATCCTCGGGCCGATCTTCTCGGGCAACGTCAAGGTCACCCTGCAGATGGTGCAGCAGGCGGAGATCCCGCAATTCACCGGCGGCGAGGCCGCCGAGCTGACCACTCTGGGCAGTCCGTATCTCTTCCGCACCTCGTTCGGCCAGCAGATCGGCATGCCGAAGATCGCGAACTACATCCGCGACGAGCTCAAGGCGAAGACGATCGCGCTCATCTGGGTGAACAACGACTTCGGCAAGGGCGGCCGCGACAAGCTGATGAAGGAGCTCGCCGCGCGCAACATCAAGCTCGTGGCCGACGTGTCGACCGAGTCCGGCCAGGTCGATTTCGCCGCCGACGTCGTCAAGCTCAAGGCGGCGAATGCCGACGCGGTGTTCGTCTACAGCAACGAAGAGGAGTGCGCGCGGATCATGCGCGAGGCGCGCAAGCAGGGACTCAAGGGGCCGTTCGTCGGCGATACGACGCTGCTCAGCCAGAAGACCATCGAGCTCGCGGCCGATGCCGCCAACGGCGTGGTGGGCCATGTCGGTCTCACGGCCGATGCGCCGATCCCGGCCGTCACGCAGTTCGCGGCCCGCTTCCAGAAGCGCTTCAACTACAAGCCCGATCACAACGGCATCAAGGGCTATACGGCCGTCTACGCGGTGAAGTACGTCACCGAGAAGAAGCTCGGCAAATTCGATCGCAAGGCCTTCGCCAAGGCGATGCACGGGCTGACGATCACGCCGCAGGACGAGCCGGGCATCCTGATGGAAACGACCTGGGACGGCGTCGGCGAGATCGACCGCATCAGCTTCCTTGCCGAGGTCGTCAACGGCAAGCAGCACATCAGCAAGGTCCTGCCGAAGCTCGGCAAATAGGCGCCGACACCCTCCAGCTGCTCGTCGCCGGTCTCGCGACCGGCGGGATCTACGCGCTCGTCGCCATAGGCTTCACGCTGCTCTGGCAGACCTCGCAGACCATCAACTTCGCCCAGGGCGAGTTCGTCATGCTGCCGGCGTTCTTCGTGCTGATCGGCATGGGCTATTTTGGCCTGTCGTTCTGGCCGGCCGTCGCGCTCGGCGGCGCCTTGTCCGTCTTCCTCCTTGGCCTCGCGTTCAAAAAGCTGATGGTCGATCCGATGATCCGCAACGGCGTGCTGCCGCTGGTGATCGCCACGATCGGGCTCGCCATCCTGATGAAGGAGGCGGTGCGGGAATTCTACGGTGCCGATGCCTGGCCTTTCCCGGTGCTGGCCGCCACGACCGATGTCAGCGTCTTCGGCGCCGTGTTCGCCATCCAGAGCCTCGTCATCCTGGCGATCTGCGTCGCAGTCGTCGTTGCCCTGCAGCTGTTCCTCGGCGGCACACGCACCGGACGCTGCATGCAGGCGACCGCGCAGAATCCAGCCGTCGCCCGCCTGCTCGGCATCCGGGTCGAGCGCATGATCCTCTACACTTTCCTCATCAACGCCGCGCTCGTCACGGTCGCGTCGATCCTGATCACCCCGATCTATCTCGCCAAGTTCACGAATGGCGAGTGGCTCGGCCTCTACGCCTTCATCGCGGCGATCATCGGCGGCTTCAACCAGGTTCGCGGGGCGATCGCCGGTGGCTTGCTGCTGGGCGTGGTCGACAATTTCGCCGCCGTCTATCTCTCCTCCCAGTATCGCACCGCGATCCCGCTCGTGATCCTGATCGTGGTCGTCCTCCTGCGGCCGCAAGGCCTGCTCGGCCGGATCGAGGAGCGCACGGTGTGAGGCCGAGCCGCAGCCTCGCCGCCGGCATCGTGCTCGCGCTCGGCGCCGCGTTCCTCGTCGTCGCGCCTCTCGGGCTCAAGCCTTACGGCATCTTCATCCTCAGCATGTGGGCGGTGATGACCATCGCCGCCATCGGCCTCAACCTGACGCTCGGCTATGCCGGGCAGATCTCGCTCGCGCAGGCGGCGTTCGTCGGCATCGGCGCCTATCTCACCGCCTATCTGACCACGAAGGGCTGGCCGTTCTGGTCCACCTACCTGCTCGGCGGCGTGTCGTGCTTTGCCATCGGCTGGCTGCTTGGCTATCCGGCGCTGCGCGTGCAGCACCACTACCTCGCCTTCGTCACGCTGGCGTTCAACACCCTGGTCTATCTGATCTTCCGCAACGAGGAATGGCTCACCGGCGGCATCTACGGGATCAGCAATGTTCCGCGCCCGGCGGTTCTCGGCTGGTCGATGAACGGGCCCCGGGAGTTCTACTATTTCTGCCTCGCGCATCTTGCGCTGGTGTCGGCTGCGACCTGGTGGCTGATTCGCTCCCCGTGGGGCCTCGCCTTCGTGGCGTTGCGCGAGAATCCGATGCGCGCGCTGTCGCTCGGCGTCGACACGCGGCGCTACACGCTGATGGCGTTCGCGCTCGGCGCCGGTCTCGGCGGCATCTCCGGCGCGCTCTACGCGCCGCTCGTTCAATTCATCGACCCGACGCCGTTCGCCCTCGGCCTGTCGCTCAATCTGCTGCTGATGGTCGTCCTCGGCGGCTCGGGCTACTTCTTCGGTCCCTTCCTCGGTGCGATCGTCGCGGTGCTGCTGCCCGAATGGCTGCGCTTCACCGAAGGCTTCTATCTGATGGGCTACGCGCTCCTGGTGATCGTCCTGATGGCGTTCTCGCCTTCGGGCCTGCTCGGGCTCGCCGACCGGCTGACCCGGCCTGCCCCGCGCGGCGCGCCATGAGCACCGTACTCGAAGTGCGCGATCTGAAGAAGAGCTTCGGCGGCATCGTCGCCGTAGACGGCGTCTCGTTCGGCGTCGAGGCGGGGGAGATCCTCGGGATCATCGGTCCGAACGGCAGCGGCAAGTCGACGCTGTTCAACTGCATCCTCGGACAGCTGCAGCCGACGGCGGGCGACGTGCATCTCGACGGCCGTGCCGTGACCGGCATGCGTCCGTGCGATCTCAATCGTCTTGGCGTGAGCCGCACCTTCCAGCTGCTGCAGATCTTTCCGCAGTTGAGCGTGCGGCAGAACCTGATCCTGGCCGGCCAGGAGCACCAGGGCACCATGCTCTCGCGCCTGGCCGGCCGGCCCGATGCGGGGCTTTCCGCGGCGGCTGAGCGGATGCTCGGGTTTTTCCGGCTCGAGCCTCTTGCCGACGAGCACGCGGCAGACCTGAGCTATGGCCAGCAGAAGCTGCTCGACGTCGCGATGGCCTTCATGGCAGGCCCGCGCCTCGCGCTGCTCGACGAGCCGGCAGGCGGCGTCAATCCGACGATGCTCGCGAGCCTGCGCGAGCGGCTGAAGGCGATCAATACCGAGCAGGGCTCGACCTTCGTCGTCATCGAGCACAACATGGAATTCGTGATGGCGCTGTGCAATCGCATCCTGGTGCTCGCCGAGGGCCGCATCATCGCCCAGGGCGATCCGGCGCAAGTGCGCCGCGATCCGAGCGTGATCGAAGCTTATCTTGGCCACTCCTGACATCCTCAGATTCGAGGAGGTCGTCGCCGGCTACGGCAAGCAGACGATCCTCCACGGGCTGTCCTTCAATGTCCTGCGCGGCGCGATCACCACCATCATCGGTCCGAACGGCGCGGGCAAGTCGACGGCCTTCAAGGCGTCGTTCGGCATGCTGCCGGTGCGCGCCGGACGGATCTTCTTCGACGACCGGGAAATCACCAACCGTGCGCCGCGCGAGCTGATTGGCGAGGGCATCTGCTACGTCCCGCAAGGGCGCAACATCTTCTCCGAGTTGTCCGTGCTGCATAACCTCGAGCTCGGCGCCGCGGCGGCGCCGAAAGGCTTCCACCTCGAGCCGCGCATCCAGGCGGTCATGGAGCGCTTCCCGGTGCTGCGCCGCAAGGCCAAACACCAGGCCTCGACGCTCTCGGGCGGCGAGCAGAAGATGCTGGAGATCGCCCGCGGCCTGATGCTCGAACCCAGGCTGATGCTGATTGACGAGCCTTCGATCGGCTTGTCACCGATCCTGGTGGAGGAATTGTTCGCTCTGCTGCGCGAGTTGCGTGAGCGCGGCATTACCGTGCTGATGATCGAACAGAACGCCAAGCGCGCGCTTGCAAATTCCGATCGTGGCATCGTGCTGGAGCTCGGCCGCACCCGCATCCAGGACCGTGCGCAAACCATCCTCGCCGATCCGCGCGTTGGCCAGCTGTTCCTCGGGGGCACGCTCGAGCCCGCGCCGACGTAGTGCTACATTCGTGACATGAATCCCGTCGCCTCGCGCAACATCAAGTTCGTCAGCCATTGCGATCTGGGCGGCCGCGGCGACGGCGTCCAGATCATGGTGCATCGCGGCTACGCCTACGTCGGTCATGGCTTCAGCAACGGCATCACGACCGTCGACGTGCGTGATCCGAAGCAGCCGAAAGTCGTCGACTTCATCGCCTGTGCGCCGGGCACGCGCGCGTTTCACCTTCAGACCCACGAGGATCTCTTGCTGGCGGTCAACGCGCCGAGCGTGTGGACCATGCAGGAGTTCCAGCACGACCAGCAGGCCTATTTCGGCGGGTCGCCGGCGGACAAGCTGAAGGATCCGGCGAGCCGGTTCACTTCCGGCATCCGGGTTTACGACATCTCCAAGCCGGCGAAGCCGGCCGAGATCGGCTTCACGCCGACCACCGGCCTCGGACCGCACCGCATCTGGTACACGGGCGGCCGCTATGCCTACGCCTCGGTCCACTTCGCCGATTTCACCGATCACATTCTCGCGGTCATCGACATGTCCGACCCGAGGAAGCCCGAGATCGTCGGCCGCTGGTGGCTGCCCGGCATGTGGCGCGGCGGCGGCGAGACGCCGACCTGGCGCACCGGACGGCGTTACGCCCTGCACCACGTCGTCGTGACCGGCAATCTCGCGTACGGCGGCTGGCGCGACGGCGGGCTCACGGTGCTCGACGTCTCCGATCCGAGGCTGCCCAAGCTGCTATGCCATCGCAATCTCGACCCGCCGTTCGGCGGCGGCACGCATTCGGCGCTGCCCCTGCCGGATCGCAACCTGCTGGTCCTCGCCGACGAGCCGACCTTCGCCAACTGCAGCGAGGGGCTGCGCTACATATGGATGTTCGACGTGCGCGCGCCCGCCAATCCGGTGAGCATCGCGACTTTTCCCCAGCCCGCCGAAGCCGATTACTGCGCCAAGGGCGGCAGCTTCGGCCCGCACAACCTGCACGAGAACCGGCCGGGGTCGTTCCAAAGCTCGCGCCTGATCTTCGCCACCTACTACAACGCGGGCGTGCGCGCCTATGACATCGAGAATCAGTTTCGGCCGCGTGAAGTGGGGTTCTACGTGCCGCCGAATCCCGCGCGGATGATGGATCCGCGCCCGAACCGGCCGCAGGTCATCCAGTCGTGCGACTGCTATGTCGACCGCAACGGGCTCATGTATCTCACCGATCCCAACGCCGGGCTTAACATTCTCCAGTTCGAGGGGCTTTGAGCACTAGGTCATCGCAAGGTTTGCGTTCTCCAGGTCGGTAACCAGCCTATGGCTTCGTCCTCGAGCACGCCGTTGCGGAAGACGCGATAGCGCGGGACGTCGGTGCGGATGTCGAGGTCCTCTCCCAGTCCGCGCAGATGGGCCTCGCCGAGTGCCGCTGCATAAAGAAGCGGGCAAAGGCTTCGGATTGCGCTCGCAGAAGGCGCGGAACTCGTCCGCGTACTCGCGCGGCAGGACGCAGAGGTTGCCCTGCGCGTAGCCGCGGGCGAGCCCGGCGGTGTGGCCGGTGTGCCGCCGCTCACGGATCGCGCGGCGCACCTCGCGGGGATCGGCCATCGGCGGATGATAGCGTTAAGATAGTTCGATGCCCTCGAGCGCCTACGTCCCGGCCGGCGTGATCCCGGCGGTGCTGCTGCCGTTCCACGACGACCTGTCGATCGACGAAGCTTCGTACCGCGCGCACCTGCGCGACGTCGCCGCAGTGGAGGGCGTCTCGGCAATCACGGTGAACGCGCACGCGTCGGAGGTCGCGTCGTGCAGCTTCGATGAGCAGCGGCGCGTGCTCGAGGTCACGAAAGAAGAGCTGGGCGCGCTGCCGATCGTCAACGGCGTCTATGCCGACGGCAGCCTCGAGGCGGCACGCATCGCGAAAATGGCCGAGCAGGGCGGCGCTTCAGCGCTTCTCGTGTTCCCGCCCGGCATATACAGCTTCGGCCAGCGCCCGGAGATGGCTGTCGCGCATTTCCGGCGCATTGCGGACGCCACGGCGCTGCCGCTCATCGCGTTCCAGTATCCGCTCGCGGGCGGCCAGGGCTATCCGACGGCCACGCTCCTGCGGATCCTGGACGAGGTGCCCAGCGTCCGCGCGATCAAGGACTGGTGCGCCAATCCTCAGCTCCACGAACGTCAGGTGCGGCTGCTGCAGTCGCGCGCGCACCCGGTGAACGTGCTCACCACGCACAGCTCCTGGCTGCTGAGCTCGCTGGTCCTCGGCTGCGCTGGGCTGCTTTCGGGCAGCGGCTCCGTGATCGCTGACCTGCAGGCGCAACTGTTCCGTGCGGTGAAGGCTGGCCAGCTCGACGAGGCGAAGAGAATTAACGATCGGATCACGCCGACGGCAGACGTGTTCTACAGCGAGCCGTGGGTCGACATGCACAACCGCATGAAGGAAGCGCTGGTGCTGCTCGGCAAATTGCCGCGCGCCGTGGTGCGTCCGCCGCTCGCCAAGCTGCCGGCACAGGAAATCGAACGCATCCGCGCCGCGCTCGTCGCGGCGGGGCTACTCGACGCGAAAACATCACGGAGGAGGGTTGCATGAGGAAGCTGTTAGTCGCGCTTGCTGCGCTAGTGCTCGCACCGGGCGCCTTTGCGCAGAACGTGAAGATCGGCATCGTGGCGTTCATCTCAGGACCGGCGGCCGCGCCCTTCGGCGTGCCGGCGAAGAACGCCGCCGATTTCGTCGTCGAAGAGCTGAACGCCGGCAAGGTCCCCGCGCCCTACGCCAAGAAAGGCTTCGGCGGCGCGACTCTCGAGACGGTGATCGTCGACGAGGCGGGCACCACGACGACGCAGGTCACGGAGTTCCGCAACCTGGTGCAGAAGCACAACGTCGATCTTGTCATCGGCTACATCTCGAGCGGCAACTGCCTCGCCATCGCGCCGGTGGCCGAGGAGCTGAAGAAGTTCACCAATTTCTTCGACTGCGGCACGCCGCGCATTTTCGAGGACGCGGCCTACAAGTACGTGTTCCGCACCTCGTCGACCGCGACCAAGGACAGCGTCGGCGCGGCGCTCTACGTCAAGGACGTGAAGCCGAGCATCAAGTCGATCGCGGGTCTCAACCAGAACTACGCCTGGGGCCAGGACTCCTGGGGCGACTTCGAGCTGGCGATGAAGATGCTGGTGCCGGCGATCGAGGTGAAGACCTCGCAGATGCCGAAGCTCTTCGCCGGCCAGTACAACGCCGAGATCTCGGCGCTGCTCGGCGCCGGCGCCGATGTCATCCATTCGAGCTTCTGGGACGGCGACCTCGAGGCGCTGATCCTGCAGGGCGGGCCGCGCGGGCTGATGCAGAAGAGCATGACCATCCTCACCACCGGCGAAACCGTCATGCACAAGCTCGGCAACCAGATCCCCGACGGCACGGTGCTCGGCGCGCGCGGGCCGTTCGGACCTTACGCACCGAATAACCGGTACAACCAATGGTTCGCCCAGGGATTCGAAAAACGGTTCAGCGCGCCGCCGAACTACGCCTCCTACCAGATGGCGCAGGCCATCCTCGGCGTGAAGCTCGCCTGGGAGAAAGCGCAGGATGCGGCGGGCGGCAAGCGCCCGACCAACGAGCAGCTCGGCGCCGCGCTGGAGCACATGACCTTCGAAGGCCCTGGCGGCACGGTGCGCATGGCGATCGGCAAGGGCCACCAGGCGGTCATGGAGACCGCGTACGGCACGACCAAGCTCGTGAACGGCAAGCTCACCCTCGTCAACGTCAAGCGCTACCCGGCAGAGAAGGTCAACCCGCCGGAGGGCATGAAGTCGGCCGACTGGATCAAGAGCGGCTTCAAGGCTAACTGAGCCAGCTTCTCTCAGTTGGCGTAGACAGCGTCATTTACTCAGCGTGGCTGTTCATCGCCGCGCTGGGGCTGACGCTGATCTACGGGGTGATGAAGATCGTCAACGTCACCCACGGCAGCTTCTACGCCATCGGCGCGTACGCCGCGGCCTCGCTCACGGCCGCATGGCTCGCGCGCGGCTATCCGCCGATGCTGTCCTACGTCGTGCTGGTCGTCGCGGCGGTCGTGGTGGCGGCGCCGTTTGCGGTGTTCATCGAGCGCGCCATCCTGCGCTACCTCTACGTGCGCGACGAGGTCGTGATCCTGCTCGTGACCTACGCGCTTTTCCTGATCCTCGAGGACGTGGTCAAGCTGATCTGGGGCGTGAATCCCTATTACATCGCCCAGCCCTACGCACTGCTCGGCAGCTTCCAGGTCGCGGGCATGGCGTATCCGACGTACAACCTGGTGCTCGTCGGCGCGGCGGTCTTCTTCGGCGGCGGGCTGGCGTGGCTGCTGCATGGCACCCGCGCGGGCAAGCTGCTTCTCGCCGTCATCCACGATCCTGAGGTGAGCCGGGCGATGGGTGTCAACGTCGGCCGCTACTACCTGGCGACGTTCGTGCTGGGCTCGCTGCTCGCCGCGCTCGCCGGCGCGTTCACCGCGCCCACGGTCTCCGTGGTGCCGGGACTGGGCGTGGAGGTGATCGTGCTGTCGTTCGCGGTCGTGGTGATCGGCGGCCTTGGCAGCTTGCCCGGAGCGGCGCTCGGCGCCGTGATCGTCGGCGTGGTGCGTTCGCTCTCGGTGCACTACCTGCCGCAGGTGGAGCTCTTCGTCATCTACTTCGTCATGGCGGCGGTCCTCGCGCTGCGGCCGCGCGGCCTCTTCAGCCTCGCCGAGCCGAGGAAGATATGAAGCGCGACCGCACCACCGCCGCGGTCGTGGCCAGCTTCGTTGTTTTGGCGCTCGCAGGCCCGTGGTTGCCGCAGTGGGCGATGTTCATCATGACCGTGGCGTTCGCGCGCGGCCTCGTCGCGCTGGGTCTCTTGCTCCTCCTGCGCACCGGGCTCGTCTCCTTCGGCCAGGCGCTCTTCTATTGCCTCGGGGCTTATTCCGCCGGCGCGCTCGGCCGTTTCTTCGGCGTTTCGGACATCTTCGTCGAGATGCTGGTGGGTGGCGCCGTCGCCGCCGCCACCGCCTTCGTGCTCGGCTTCCTGCTCGCGCGCTACCGCGGCATCTTCTTTGGCCTCTTGAGCCTCGCGCTGTCGATGATCCTGTACGGCTTGCTGGTGAAGACCGAGGCGCTCGGCTCCACGGACGGCTTCAACATCCTGCCGTCGACGCTCTTCGGCACACGCCCGGGCCCGAACTGGGTGCGCTACGCGGTGCTGCTGTCCGCCGCCGGCGTGGCCTCGATCGCCGCGCTGCTCGTGCACCGCTACCTGCAGACGCCGCTCGGGCGCCTCGCGCCGGCGATCAAGGACAACGAGATCCGCGTCGAGTACATGGGCGCCTCGGCGCGCCACGCGGTGCACGTCAAGTACGTCATCGCCGCCGCGCTCGCCGGCATCGGCGGGGCGCTTGCCGCGACCACCGTGGGTCACATCGATCCCGAGATGGCGTACTGGACGAGCTCGGGCGAGTTCATCTTCATCGCCATCCTCGCGGGCACCGGCAACGTCCTCGCGCCGTTCGTGGGCGCGCTGATCTACGGCGCGATCCACACCATGGCCTACGACGTCTCGCCCAACACCTGGCAGATGAGCCTCGGCGCGGCGTTGCTGGCGCTGATCGTCTTCCTGCCGGAGGGCTTGTGGTCGATCGCCGGAAGATTTCGCGCGCGGGCCCAATGGCGATAGTTCTGCAGGCGCGAGCTCTCTGCAAGACGTTCGGCGCGGTGACCGCCGCGGCCGAGGTCAGCGCGGCGATCGAGAAGGACTCGGTGGTCGGCCTGATCGGCACCAACGGCGCCGGCAAGACCACCTTCATCAACATGATCACGGGCTACCTCAAGCCCGATCGCGGCACGATTGCGTATGAGGGCCGCGACATCACCCGCCTGCCGCCGCGCGAGATCACGCGCCTGGGCATCTGCCGCTCGTTCCAGATCCCGCAGCTCTACGGCTCGCTCAGCGTCTACGACAACATGATGATCGGCATCGGCATCGTGCTGAGAAACGCGGGCCTCGCGGGCTACTTCGCGCGCGGTGCGGCGCCAGTGCCCGGATTCGGACGCGCTGCGCACGAGGTCGCCGAGCACCTGCTCGGACGCTTCGGCCTGCTGGAGTACCGGGACCGCAACGCGCAGGTGCTGCCCGGCGGCGCGCGCAAGCTGCTCGACATCGCGCTCACCATGGTGGCAAAACCGCGCGTGCTGCTGCTCGATGAGCCGACCAGCGGCGTCTCGGCCGAGGAGAAGTTCAGCATCATGCAGATGGTGCTCGACGCGGCGTGCGCCGAGGGCGCGACGGTGCTGTTCGTCGAGCACGACATGGAGGTGGTGAGCCGCTTCGCGCAGCGCGTGCTCGCCTTTTACGACGGCCGCATCATCGCCGATGCCGCGCCGCAGGAGGCGCTCGCCGATCCGGAAGTGAAGCGCTACGTCGTGGGCAACCGTGCTTAAGGTCGAAAACCTCACAGTATCCATCGCCGCGATGCGCATCCTGCGCGATGTGTCGCTCGAGGTTCCGAGCGGCTCGATGATCGGCCTCATCGGCCGCAACGGCGCCGGCAAGACCACGCTCATGAAGGCGGTGATGGGCTTGCTCAAGGCGGGCGGCGCGGTGCGCTTCGAGAGCAGCGAGCTGCTGAGCCTGCCGACGCACGCCCGCGCGCGCCTGGGCATCGGCTACATGCCCGAGGACCGCCGCCTTATTCCCGATCTCACGGTGGAAGAAAACATCCTCGTCCCAGCCTGGGCAACCGGCGGCGCCGACGCGCACCAGCGCCTGGAAGCGGTCTATCGCCTGATTCCCGAGGTGCGCGAGTTCGCGCCGCGCAAGGGCTTGCAGCTCTCGGGCGGGCAGCAGAAGCTCGCGGCGCTCGCGCGCGCGCTGATGTGCGGGAAGCGGTTACTGCTGCTCGATGAACCCTTCGAGGGCGTGGCGCCGGCGCTGGCGCAGCGGCTGGCCGAAGTCGTGGCGCGGCTGAAGCGCGAAGGCCTGTCGGTGATGCTCACCGAATCGGACCTGCAGCACTCCGAGCGGCTGGTCGATCGCGTCATCGTGATCGACCGCGGCGCGATAGTGCAATGAGAATGCAGACCGACGTACTCATCATCGGTTCCGGCGCCGCCGGCATGTATGCCGCGCTGGAAGCGGCGCGCCACGGCGCGGCAGTGATGCTCATCGACCGCAGCCTCATCGGCCGCGGCGGGGCAACCGTGATGGCGCAAATGACCGTCGCCGCCGCGCTCGGCGAGGAGGCGCCCGATCACTGGCAGCATCACCTCGCCGATACGCTGAAGGCAGGGCGCGAGCTCTGCGACTCGGCGCTCTCGCAGCTGCTCTGCGAAGAGGCGCCCGCCTGCATCCGCGAGATGGACGCCTGGGGCGTCGGCTGGGCGCGCGCCGGCAATCACATCAGCCAGGTGCAGGCGCCGGGACACGACCGGCCGCGCTGCGTCTACGTCGACTTCGTCAACACCGGCCCGGCCGTATCCAAAACGCTCCGCGCGCAGCTCCAGCGCACGAGCGAGGTGCAGCGCACCGGCGAGCTGCTCGTCACCGAGCTCGCGCTTGCCGGCGGCGCCTGCGTCGGCGCGCACGCCGTGCACACGACGAGCGGCGCACCGGTTTCGATCACCGCCAAGGCGACCATCGTCGCAACCGGCGGCCTGACGCGCATCTACGCGAGGAACAGCGCTTCGATCAACATGGGCGGCGACGGCTACGCGCTCGCGCTGCGCGCCGGCGCCGAGCTCATCGACATGGAGTTCGTGCAGTTCTTTCCCATCGGCCATCTCGCGCCGCGCCTGGTCGGCATGGACCCGATCATGTGGGACCCGTTTCGCTACAAGCTCGGCGGCCGGCTGCTCAACGCGGAGCGGCGCGAATTCCTGCAGGAGGACGGCCGCTACGTCTCCGCGCGCGACCTCGCGACCTACGCGATCCTCAAGGAAGTGGCCGAAGGCCGCGGCTCGCCGCACGGCGGCGCGTGGCTCTCGTTCCAGCATTGCAGCGAGCGCGACCTGCGCGCCGCGTTCGGCCCGGTGATCGACCGCCTGGCGGCGAACGGCATCGACCTTACGCGCCAGCCGATCGAAGTTGCGCCGATCGCGCACTACCACATGGGCGGCATCCGCGTGGACGCCGACATGCGCACCAGCGTGCCTCATCTCTTCGCCGCCGGCGAGGCGGTCGGCGGCGCGAACGGCGCGAACCGCCTTTCGGGCAACGCGATCACCGAAGCTTTCGTCTTCGGCCGCCGCGCCGGACTTCGCGCTGCGGCGCTTGCGAGCAGCATCCCGACGCCCGCGCTCGGCCCCCATCGGGCGTCAGTGGCGCGCAGGCCGCAGATCAACGCGGCTGCGGAAATTGTCCAGCTTCAGGCGGTGATGAACCAGGACGTCGGCCCGCTGCGCACCCGCACCGGACTCGAGCGCGCGCTCGAGCATCTGAGCGCGCTGGCTCCCGCCTGCGCGGACTTGCCCGCGCCGGTGGCCGGGCTCGATTCTGAATGGATCGATCTGCACGATCTGCGGAACATGCGGCTCGTCGCCGACTGCGTCGCGCGCTGCGCCCTCGCTCGCACCGAGAGCCGCGGCGCGCACCAGCGCGACGACTTTCCAGACACGGAGCCCGCGTGGCGCGTGCACCAGAAGCTCGGCCTCAAGCCCGAGGGACTGCGCCTTGAAAGCTGAGCTCAACCTCTGGCGCGGCGCGCCCGGTGCGCCCGGACGCTACGAGCGCTACGAGGTGCCTTTCGAAACGGGGCAGACGGTGCTCGACGCCCTGCGCTGGATCCGCGTGCATCGGGACCCCAGCCTCGCGATCCGCTTCTCGTGCATTAACGCGAATGCATGCAAGGAATGCATGATCCGTGTCGACGGCAAGACGGTTTACGCCTGCACCACGCGCCTTGCGGAGACGGAAATGACGCTGGAGCCACTGCCGAACAAGACGCTGATCAAGGACCTCGTGACCGAGATCGCGCCGCCGGACGAGCGGCTTACGCGAGGGTGAGGCCGACGGTGGCGCGCCAGGTGCCTTCGCTGTCGCGCCGCCGGTTCGCTACGAACCCCTCTGCCGCACGGTCGCCGCAGGTCACGCGATAGAACGGTCTCGTCGTCACCAGCACGAATCGTCCATCGGCGTCGGTCTCGGCCCGGGCAGCGCCCGACGCGACCATCACGCCCGCGAGCGGCATGCCATCCGCGCCCAGGACGCGGCCTGACAGCACCAGCTTTTCCGGCTGCGCCGGCAACGCGCAAAACGCCGCCGGCGCGACGACGCTCGCGAGCCCGGCGATGATCACTTGTCTGCGGCGCGGCGATACCATAGCGGCTTCGATCATACCTCCGCTGATTATGAAACTCCTCTACTTCAATGATTTTCGCCTCGGCGTGCTCAAGGGCGACAACGTCGTCGACGTTACGTCCGCGGTGCAGAACGTCCCGCATACCGGCCCCGGCAATCTCATCAGCGGGGTGATCGAACGGTGGGCCGAGTTGCGCGGCCCGATGGAGCGCGCCGCCGCCGCCGGCGCGGGCGTGCCGGTCACGCAGGTGAAGATCCGCCCGCCGCTGCCGAAGCCGGTCAATGTCGACTGCATGGCGGTGAACTACATGGAGGACGGCACGCGCAAGGAGCCGGCGCCGATCAACGCCTTCCACAAGTCGCCCGGCTGCGTCGTCGGCCATGGCGACACGGTGATCATGCCGGACGTGTTCATGTCGATCTTCGAAGGCGAGGCGGAGCTCGCGGCGGTGATCGGCAAGCGCGCGAAGCACGTTCCCGCGGCGCGCGCCATGGAGCACGTGTTCGGCTACGTGAACTTCATCGACGGCTCGGCGCGCGAGGTCACGACGCTCGGCAACAGCTTCTACCAGATGAAGTCGCGCGACACCTTCGCGCCGATCGGCCCGTACCTCGTCACGGCGGACGAGATCAGGGATCCGCACAAGCTGCAGGTGCGCCTCTGGGTGAACGGCGCGCTCAAGCAGAACTACAACACCGACGACATGGCGAACAAGATCCCGCGCTGCATCGAGTGGATCTCGTCGATCCACGAGCTCGAGCCCGGTGACCTCCTCGCTACCGGCACCAACCACCGCGGCCTCTCGGCATTCCAGGACGGCGACACGGTGGAGCTCGAGATCGATGGCCTGGGCCGGCTCACCGTCAAGGTCAAGGACGAGCTGAAGCGCACCTGGGCGCGCGAGACGCGGCTCGAGCGCGAGCAGCAGGGCCTGAAGGGCACCACGCCGCAGCTCACGGGGAAGTTCGCGAAGCTGTAAGCGGTATCAGGCCTGCCTCGCAGGCCTTGATCTGCAGCGCGAGGTACTTGGAGTAGATGCGCGACTGCGCGAAGCTGCCGGCGATGAACCACAGTCCCGGCTGCGCGGTGCGCGTGAACATGTTGCGCAGCTCCTGGCCGTCGCCGAAGCCCCAGACTGGGCCGACGCGCGACGCGATCTCCTCGCCGAAGAGCTTGCGCACGAGCTCCTCCTGCCCCTTCCAGCCGGTGGCGAGGACGATGAGATCGGCCGGCAGCGTTTCCCCGCTGCGCAGGCGCGCGCCTTCGGCGACGAACTCGGCAATGTCTGAAAACTGCGCGAGGCCGATCTTTCCTTCGGCCACGAGATCCGAGCAGCCGACGTTGAAGTAGTAGCCGCCGCCGCGCGTCAGGTAGAGGAACTGCCAGCCAGTGCCGTCGTCGCCGTCGCTGAGCCGGAACCCTTTGCTCTCCAACCGGTCCAGCAGCGCCCGATCGAGCTGCTTCGCGTGCTGCGTGGCGAGCTGGTGTGCCTTGCGCGCCACCGGTAGCGGTACCGAGGCGGTGATGAGATCGCAGTCCTCGAGCGGCGGCCCCTCGCTATAGAGCGCATAGACGAGTTGTGCGCTCGGATCGCAGTTGGTGATGAGTGTCGGGCTGCGTTGGACCAGGGTCACCCTGGCGCCCGCCGAGTACAGGTCCTGCGCGATGTCGTGGCCGCTGTTGCCGGTGCCGATGACGAGCGCGCTCTTCGCCTTCGTCCGTTCGCCATCCTCGTACTGCCCGGAATGCAGCACGGTGCCGGCGAAGTTGCGCAGCGTCGGCATGTCCGGCACGTTCGGAATACCGCTCACGCCGGTGGCGAGGACCAGATGCCGCGGACGCATCGCGCGCTTCGCGCCGTCGGCGCCACGCAGCGTGACGGTCCAGCGCTTTTCCTGCTCGTCGTACGCGCCGCCTTCGAGCTCGGTTGCAGTCCAGAAGTTGAGCTCCATTGCCTCGGCATACGACTCGAACCAGTTCGCGAGCTTGTCCTTCGGGATATAGACCGGCCAGTTCGGCGGGAACGGCATGTAGGGCAGGTGGTTGACGTGCACCTGGTTGTGGAGCGTCAGCGCGTGATAGCGCCTGCGCCAGTTGTCGCCGACGCGCGGCCAGCGGTCGACGATCAGCGTGTCGATCGCGAGCTGCCCGAGCCGCGCGGCGATCGAGAGCCCGGCCTGCCCGCCGCCGACGACCAGCACCGTCGGATCGCGCTCGGCGTACCGGCCAGCGGATTTCCGCAGGTCGCTCCAGTTGGGGCCGCCGAAATCGCGCGAATACATCTGCCCGGTCGGCCGCAGGCGGCCGACGCGCTCTTCATGGCCTTTCAGCTCGTCGAGCGCCGTGAGCAGTGTCCACGCTCTCGGTGAATCTCGATCATCGGGAAGCAGGCGCAGCACTCCGCTAGCGCGGCCTTCGATGGTCTCGAAGCGAAAGATCGCTTCGATGCATTTGGTGCCCGCGCGCGTCACGTGCCGCGGCGCAGTGCGATCGGGATCGGTCCTGAAACCGGCGGGCTTCACCCGAGCGCCATGCGCGAGCAGCGCGCGCGCGACGGCATCAAGGCCGCTGATCGTCTGGATGTTCCAGCTGAGCGCGAGGACATCGCGCCAGTGGCAGCCGGGATCGAACAGGCTTTCGAGCAGCGCATGGTCGCCCCCGGCGAGCGCGTGCTCGAAACGCGCCAGCCAATGGTTGGCAATCGCCGCCAGGGCTTCGGTTCCCGCCACCATTCGTACTCGAAGGCTAACTTACCCCGATTTCCTGCCGATGGCGACGAGCAGGAGCGCGACGAAGACGCTGAGCCACGCGACGGTGATGCCGAGCGCCTTGCCCTGCCATAGCGCAGCGAACCAGCGGTTGAAGTCGTCGAACAGCACCGCCGCCTTGCCGCCGAAGCGTTCGAGCTGGCGCACGTAGGTCTTCGTGCGAGTCGGGTCCACCGGATAGGCGGCGTCGCCGGCGATGACATAGCCCGTGCTCTCGGAATCGTCCTCGGCGACGAGATAGATCACACCCCCGCTCAGCAGACCCAGGACGAGCACGATGGCAGCGGCGAGGAAGAGGGACGTGCGCTGACTCATTCGACCCTCAGCAAAGAAAAAGCCCCGAGACGCTAACGCGCTCGGGGCTTTTTGCTGCAGGCAGCCGGCCTAGATACGTGGCCGGACTCCCGATACTTAGGATTGCCCCCCGGAACTGCGGGTGGATCCGTTAGAGTCCTGCCGGCCGATACTGCCTTGGTTATCTCTCACAGGATCACCTCCTTTCAAAGTTGCCAGCCTGTAGTTTAGCAAACTAGTCAACTCCGACGTTGTAGCGGGCCACCAGGCCGCCCCAGCGCTCGACTTCGTCCTGCAGGAACCTGGTCTGCTCGGCACTCGGCACCGCGAGCACGCGTCCGCCGTCCTTGTCGACGCGCGCCACGAAGTCCGGCTCGCGCAGGATCTCAGCAACGACGTTCCGGAGAGTGGAAACGATCGGAGCGGGCGTGGCCGCGGGCGCGAACATCGCGAACCAGCTCTCCCCCTCGAAATCGACGCCGCTCTCCTTGAGCGTCGGCACGCCTTCGAGGTGTGGCGTGCGCGCGGCCGAAGACACGCCATAGGCGCGCAGCCGCCCGGACTGCACGTGGTGCTTCACGGCCGACAGGTTGTCCATCATCAGGTCGATGCGGCCGGCGAGCATTTCCTGATGCACCGCGGGCGCCGCCTTGAACGGCACGTGGACCAGCTCCAGCCCGAGCTGCTTGAGCAGGATGGTGGCCCAGACATGCTGCAGGGTGCCCAGGCCCGGGGAGCCGTAGGTGAGCTTGCCGGGGCGCTCTTTCGCGTACTGGACGAAATCCGCCAATCCAGCTGGAAGATCGGCGCGTGCGACGAGGGCAAACGGGTAGGCGGAGATGTAGCCGAGGGGCACGAAATCGCGCAGCGGCTCGTAGGGCAGGTTCTTCACCAGCGCCTTGTTCATCACCATGTTGAAGATGCCGCCGACGAGCAGCGTGTAGCCGTCCGGCGCGGCCTTGGCGACGTAGTCGGTGCCGATGATGCTGCCCGCGCCGGGACGGTTCTCCACCACGGCGCTACTGCGCAGCCGCTCGGTCATTTTCTGCGCCATGTGCCGCGCCAGAATGTCGGTGCCGCCGCCGGGCCCGATCGGCACGATCAGCCGGATCGGGCGTACGGGATAATCCTGCGCCTGCGCGGCGGCGCCGAGGAGGCACGCGATAATGACGAGGATGTGGCGCATCGCTCTCCTGCTGCTCGGGACGATCCTCAGTGTACACAGCTGGGCGCAATATCCTGCGCGCACCGTGCGGCTGGTCGTTCCGGCGAGCCCGGGCGGCGCGAGCGATCTCGTGGCGCGCATCCTCGCCCCGGCGCTCTCGGCCGAGCTCGGCCAGCCGTTCATCGTCGAGAACCGCGTTACTTCCGGCGGCATTATCGCCACGCAGCAGGTCGCCGAGTCGCCGCCCGACGGGCATATGCTGCTCGTCACCTTCGATACTTTCGCGGTCAACCCCTTTCTCTTCAAAAACCTGAAATGGGACCCGCTGCGCGACTTCGCGCCGATCATGCAGGTGTGCCGCTACCCGCAGGTGCTGGTGGTGCACCCGAGCCTCGGGGTGAAGTCGGTGAAGGAATTCGTCGCGCTCGCCAAGGAGAAGGGCGCGAGCCTGAATTACGGCTCGGCGGGCCCTGCTTCATCGAGCCGCCTCGCCTACGAGCTGTTCAAGGACGTGGCCGGCATCGACACGGTGGCGATTCATTACCGCGGCGGCGGACCGGCGATGCAGGACCTCGTGTCCGGCCAGGTGCAGGTGATGCTGATCCAGGGCGGCGGCGCCATCGCGCAGCACGTGAAAGCGGGCAAGCTGATCGCGCTTGCCGTGAGCACGGCCGAGCGCTCCAAGTACTATCCCGGGCTGCCGTCGATCGGCGAGACTTATCCCGGATTCGATTCGGCATCGTGGGGCGCGATCTTCGCGCCGGCCGCGACGCCGAAGCCGGTGCTCGATCGGTTGCACGCGACGCTATCGAAGCTGCTGGCCGATCCGGCGGTGCGGGAGCGGCTGGAAGCGCAGAGCTGCGACATCATCGGCGGCACGCCCGAGGCGCTCACGGAGCTGGTGAAAGCCGAGCAGGCGAAATGGAGCAGCATCATTCGCGAAAAGAACATCACGGTGGACTGACATGGCCGAGCGCCGCTATCGCGATCTGCATGAGCATCTCAAGGCGCTGGACGCCGCCGGTCTGCTTGTGCGCGTCGAGCGCGCGATCAACAAGGACACCGAGATGCATCCGCTGGTGCGCTGGCAGTTCCGCGGCGGCATCGCCGAGAAGGACCGCAAGGCTTTCCTGTTCAGCAACGTGACGGACAGCAAGGGCCGCAAGTACGACATCCCGGTGGTGGTGGGCGCGCTCGCGGCGAGCCGCGAGATCTACCGCATCGGCATGGGCTGCCCGCTCGAGAAGATCAACGAGGTGTGGACGCGCGCCATCGCGCATCCCATTGCCCCGAAAACCGTGGGCCAGGCGCCGTGCCACGACATCGTTATCACTGGAAAGGATTTGGAAAAACCGGGTAACGCGCTCGACGCGATCCCGCTGCCGATCTCGACGCCGGGCTGGGACATCGCGCCCTACACCACGCTGTCGCAGTACATCACGCGCGACCCCGAGACTGGCGTGCAGAACATGGGCATCTACCGCGGCCAGCTCAAGGCGCCGCGGCGCCTGGGCATGAATCCGTCGCTTGAGCTGCGCCCTGGCATCTATACGCACTGGCAGAAAGCGAAGAAGAAAGGCCAGAAGCTCGCTGCCGCCGTCGTTCTGGGGGCGCCGCCCTGCGTCGCCTTCACCTCCGCGCAGAAGGTCCCCGAGACGATCGACGAATTGCACGTCGCAGGCGGGCTGGTGGGTGCGCCGATCAACGTGGTGCAGGCAAAGACGGTGGACCTCCTGGTGCCGGCGGAGTCGGAGATCGTGGTCGAAGGCTGGATCGATACCGAGTATCTGGAGCCCGAGGCACCTTTCGGCGAATCGCATGGGCACGTGAACCTCCAGGAGTACAACGCCTTCATGGAGGTGACCTGCATCACGCGCCGCAAGGACGCCATCCTCACCTCGATCATCTCGCAGGTGACGCCGAGCGAGTCGAGCCTGATCAAGCGCGTGGCGCTCGAGCCGCTCTATTTGCAGCACCTGCGCCAGGCGCTCGGCATCCAGGGCGTGAAGCGCGTGTCGATGCACGAGCCGCTCACCAACCTGCGCAAGGTCGTCGTCCTGATTCTGGATCGAGGCATGCCCAGGACCGAGGTCTGGCGCGCGCTCTACGGCGCGGCGGCGTGGAACCGCGCCGCCGGCAAATACATCATCGCGGTGAACGAGGACATCGATCCCGACAACGCCGATGCGCTCCTCTGGGCCATGTCCTACCGGGCGAATCCCGATCTCGATCTGCAGATCCTGCGCCACCGCGACCAGGGCCACGGTCCGCGCAGCCAGCGCAACGAGGGCGAGGATGCCTCGGTGCTGATCGACGCGACGCTGAAGGAGGACTTCCCGCCGATCTCGCTGCCCAAGCGCGAGTACATGGAGCGCGCGCGCGAGATCTGGCAGGAGCTCGGCCTGCCGCCGCTCAAGCCCGAGGCGCCGTGGTTCGGCTACAGCCTCGGCGACTGGCCCGAGGAGCTCGAGCAGGCCGCGCAGCTCGCCGTAAAGGGCGAGTACTTCCAGACCGGTGAGAAACTGGTGCAGCGCCGCCGCAAGGACGTGGCGATGAACACCGAGGTGCGGCGCCACGGTGGAGAGAAAGCGGAATCGGACGAATGATTCGCTGGCTCATTTTCCTCCTGGTAACGACCAGCGCCTTGGCCCAGCCCGCCGGGCTGCCGACGCGCGAAGGCCTGCCGACACTCGCGCCGATCCTCGAGAAGGTGACGCCAGCGGTGGTCAATATCGCGGTGCTGCAGAGGAGCCCGGAGGAGGAAAACCCGCTGCTGCGCGATCCGTTCTTCCGGCGCTTCTTCGGCGGGCCGCAGCAGGCCGAGCAGCAGGTCGCCGCGGGCTCCGGCGTGATCGTCGATGCCAAGAACGGCTACATCCTCACCAACGCGCACGTCGTCAAGGACGCGAAAGAGATCATGGTGACGCTGCGCGACAACCGGCGCCTGCCGGCGAAACTCGTGGGTGCCGATCCGGGCACCGATGTCGCGGTGGTCAAGGTCGAGCC
>DASXRW010000437.1:0-4806 GCA_036506355.1 Burkholderiales bacterium | reverse complement strand
TGCTTGCCGCTGGTGCCGACCTTCGGGTCGATATAGACCACCGACTTGGCGGCGAGCAGCGTGCGCTTGAACGCATCGACGGTCGAGATGTCCGGCGTCGGCGCTTTCTCATTCACCGCGACGCCGATGCCGACGCGCGCGATCGGCTTCGCGCCGCGCTCGACGCGGCGCGAGCGCTCGAGGCCGGGCAGCGTCTCCTCGGTGACGATGACCATGTCGACCTCGGCGCCGTCCTCCAGGCTCTTCACCAGGCGGCCCATCGGCTGGTAGTCGACTTTCACCACGCCTTGCTTGAACGATGCCGCGAGCGGATCGACCAGCGACTTCGCCGCGCCGCCCGAGAGCACGCGCAGCTCCTGTGCGTGAAGCGCGACGGGGACCAGCAGCAAGAGGAATGCGAGGCGCGTCATGCGCGTTTCCCTTTGCGTTTGGCGCGCTCGAGGAGCTGCGCGAACTGCTCCGGCGGCACCGGCTCGCCGTAGAGGAAGCCCTGCACCTGGTCGCAGCCATGGCGCTTGAGGAAGTGCAGCTGGGCGTCGGTCTCGACGCCTTCGGCGATCACCTTCAGGTGCAGCGCGTGGCCAAGCGAGATGATCGCCTGGGCGAGGATGCCGTCCTCCGCTTCCGAGCCGCTCCTGATGTCGCGCACGAAGGAGCGGTCGATCTTCAGCGCGTCGATCGGCAGGTCCTTCAAGTACGAGAGACTGGAATAGCCGGTGCCGAAATCGTCCACCGACAGGCTGATGCCGAGCGATTTGAGCCCCTGCAGCGTGGCGATCGCCGCCTCGACGTTGTGCATGACCATGCTCTCGGTGAGCTCCACCTCGAGCTGCGCCGGATCGAGGCCGGTCTCCTGCAGGATGCGCGACACGGCGAGCACCAGGCCCTCGGCGCGGAACTGGCGCGCCGAGAGGTTGACCGAGACGACGCCGGGCTTGAGCCCCGCGTCGAGCCAGGCGCGCGTCTGGCGCGCGGCTTCGTGGGTCACCCATTCGCCGAGCTGCACGATGAGCCCGGTCTCCTCGGCGATCGGGATGAAGCGCGCCGGGCGCACCAGGCCCCACTCCGGATGGCTCCAGCGCACCAGCGCCTCGGCGCCGATGATGGATCCCGTGCGCAGGTCGACCTTCTGCTGGTAGTGCAGCATGAACTCCTTGCGCTCGAGCGCGCGGCGCAGCGCGTGCTCGAGCGCAAGGCGGTCGTTCACGCGCTCATTCATCTCCGACGTATAGAACTGGAAGTTCGAGCGACCATGCTCCTTCGCGCGGTACATCGCCGCGTCCGCATTTTTCAGCAGCGTGTCCACATCGCGCCCGTCCTGCGGGTAGAGGCTGATGCCGGCGCTGCAGGTGACGTAGAGCTCCTTGCCGTCGAGCATGATCGGCTCGGCCACCTTGGCGGTGATGCGCTGCATGGCGCGGAAGATCACTTCCTCGTTCGACTGGTCATTCAAGATCAGCACGAACTCGTCGCCGCCGACCCGCCCCACCGTGTCGCCCTCGCGCAGCACCGAGCGCAGGCGATCGCCCATCGCTTTCAGGAGCTTGTCGCCCGTCGAGTGGCCGAGGCTGTCGTTCACGAACTTGAAGTGGTCGAGATCCATGAAGACGACGGCGATGTTGCGCGGGTTCCTCTGCGAGTACACCGTCTGGCGCAGGCGATCGTGCAGCAGGTTGCGGTTCGGCAGCCCGGTGAGCGCGTCGTAGTTCGCCTGGTGCTCGAGCTGCACCTGGTAGCGCTTGCGCTCGATCGAATAGTGCATCGACCGCAGCAGCAGCTCGCGGTCCAGGCGGCTTTTGACGAGATAGTCCTGCGCGCCGCCCTTCACCGCCGAAAGCGCGAGCGCGTCGTCGTCGTTGCCGGTGAGCACGATGATCGGCACCGCCGGCGCATGCGTGTACACCTTGGTGAAGGTGTCGAGGCCGAAGCTGTCGGGCAGCGACAGATCGAGGATCACGAGCGCCGTCTCGCCCGCCGACAGATGCTCGAGTCCCTTTGCCAGCCGGTCCGCGAAATGCACCGTGAAGGGTGCGCGCGGGTCCTCCGCGATCATCTCGCGGATCAGGCGAGCGTCGCCGGGGTTGTCCTCGATGAGCAGGACGTTATGCATCGATGCCGTGTCGACCCCCTGTCAAGGGGGTCGTGAGCCGAAGGCGCAGCGGGGGGTTGGTTTTTGAAAAAGCAAAACCCCCCGCTCGCAAAATGCGCTCGCTTCCCCCCTTGACAGGGGGGCGGCAGGAAAGCGCCTTAGTGCCCATTCGGCGGCAGCGTCACCACGGTCAACCAGAACACGTCGATGGAGCGCACCACCACGATGAACTTCTCGAGATCCACGGGCTTGGTCACGTAGCAGTTGGCGTGCAGGTTGTAGGTCTTGAGCACGTCCTCCTCCGCCTTGGAGGTGGTGAGCACGACCACGGGGATGCGCTTGAGCGTTTCGTCGGACTTGATGTCCTGCAGCACCTCGCGGCCATCCTTCTTCGGCAGGTTGAGGTCGAGCAGGATGATGTCCGGGCGCGGCGCATCGCGCCATTTGCCGCGGCGATACAGGAAGTCCATTGCTTCGACGCCGTCCTTCGCCCAGTGCAGGTTGTGGTAGACCTTGCCTTCCTTGAGCGCCTCGCGCGTCAGGCGCTCATCGCCCGGGTTGTCCTCGACCAGCAGGATCTCGACTGGGGAACGGCCGTCGGTCATGGAAATTCTTTCTTCGGTAGCGTGAAGTGGAACTGGCTGCCCTCACCGGGCGTCGAGCTGACCCAGATGCGCCCGCCGTGGCGCTCGACCACCTTCTTGCAGATCGCGAGACCGATGCCGGTGCCCGGATACTCGCCCATGGTGTGCAGCCGCTGGAACAGCATGAAGATGCGTTCGTAGTACTGCGGCTCGATGCCGATGCCGTTGTCGGCGACCGTGAGGTGCCACTCGCCGTCCTGGTCGGCGGCCGCGACGTGGATGCGCGGCACGGCTGCGCCCCTGAACTTGAGCGCGTTGCCCATCAGGTTCTGGAAGAGCTGCGCGAGCTGCACTTCGTCGGCATCGACCGTGGGCAGCGGATCCCAGGTCACCGCGGCGCCCGACTCCTCGATCGCGGCGTGCAGGTTGCTGATCGCCTTGCGCAGCGGCGCCTCGACCGACACCGGCTTGAACTCCTTGCCCTTCGTGCCAACGCGCGAATAGGCGAGCAGATCCTCGATCAGCTGCTTCATGCGCGCCGCGCCGTCGACGATGTAATGCATGAATTCCTTCGCCTCGTCGTTCAGCTTGTCGCCGTAGCGCTTGGCGATGAGCTGCGTGTAGGAGGACACCATGCGCAGCGGCTCCTGCAGGTCGTGCGAGGCGACGTAGGCGAACTGCTCGAGCTCGGCGTTGGAGCGCTGCAGCTCCTCGGCCTTCTGCGCAAGGTCGTCGTGCGCGCGCTTCAACTCGGCCTCGGCCTCTTTGCGCGCGGTGATGTCCGAGCCGACGCCGCGGTAGCCGGTGAAGCGGCCGCCGGCGTCGAAGATCGGCTCGCCGCTCACCGAGATCCAGCGCGTGCCGCCCGCGGGGTTCTGGCGCTCCATCTCGAAGTCGCGGAACGGCTCGTGGCGCTCGAGCTGCGCGCGATGCGCCGCCCAGTCGGCCTCTGTGAGGTTGAGCGCCGGCTGGTCCCAGCGCTTGCGCCCGATGTAGGCCGCGGCGTCCAGGCCGGTCTTCTCGCCCATGCGGCGCGACATGAACTTCAGGCCGAACTCCGCGTCCTGCTCCCAGTACCAGTCGGAGGAGAGCTGCGTCAGGCTGCGGAAGCGCTCCTCGCTGTCGCGCAGCGCCTCGTCGGCGCGCTTTCTCTCGGTGATGTCGTCGAAGATCGCGATCTCGTACATCGGCCTGCCGGCCTCGTCGCGCTCGACCACCATGCTGAACGTGATCCAGACGGTCGAGCCGTCCTTGCGCACGTAGCGCTTCTCGACGCGCACGCGGTCGATCTCGCCGGCGTAAAGCTTCGGCCGCTGGGCGTTGATGATGTCGAGATCGCCGGGATGCGAGATCTGGCGCCCCGTCATGCCGATCAGCTCGTGCTCGGGGTAGCCGAGGATCTCGCACAGGCGGCGGTTGACGCGGATGAACTTGCGGTCGAGGCCGATGTGCGCGACGCCGGAGCCAGCGAGCTCGAAGGTGCGCCGGTAGCGCTCCTCGCTTTCGCGCAGCGCCGTGTCGGTCTGCTTGCGCGCCGTGATGTCGTCGAGCACCGAGATCGCGTAGAGCGGGCGGCCGGCGGCGTCGCGCTCCATGGCGATGGCGACGTGCGCCCATATCGTCGAGCCGTCCTTGCGCAGATAACGCTTCTCGAGCCGCACCGAGTCCACCTCGCTCGCGATCAGCTTGTCGCGCCGCGCGTCGACCGCGTCGCGGTCCTCGGGGTGCGAGATGTCCTTGACCGTCATGCCGACCAGCTCGAGTTCGCTGTAGCCGAGGAATTCGCAAAGGCGCCGGTTGACGCGGAGGAACCGGCCGTCGAGGCCGACGTGCGCGAGGCCCGAGCCGGCGAGCTCGAAGGTGCGCCGGTAGCGCTCTTCGCTGCCGCGCAGCGCGCTTTCCGCGTTGCGCTGCGCGGTGATGTCGGTGAAGCTCGAGACGACGCCGTACCAGTCGCTGGAATCGGGCTGGCGCAGGAAGCCGGTGTTCACGGAAAGCCAGGTATGCACGCCGCCCGGGCGCTTGATGCCGATGATGTGGCCGGAGAGCGGCTTGCCGGTGCGCGTCATGAGGCGCGTCGGCCGCTCGTCGGGCGCGACCGGCGTGCCATCGGCGTGCACGCAGGGCAGGAGC
>DASXRW010000436.1:0-2496 GCA_036506355.1 Burkholderiales bacterium | reverse complement strand
GCCGCCCTCGACGCTGAAGCGCTGCGCGCGCCAGCGCAGCATGCCGCCGGAGAGGTTGGCGACTTTTTCGAAGCCGGCCTTGCCGAGGAGCACCGTGGCCTGCGCCGAGCGCGCGCCCGAGCGGCACACCGTGACGATCGGCTTGTCCTTCGACAGCTGGGCAGCGTTGCTCACCAAACCACCGAGAGGAAGCAGCTTGGCGCCTGGCACGTGGCCGAGCGGACCGTTGAATTCGTCGGGCTCGCGCACGTCGACGATCTGCACGTCGCGCAGGTGTTCCTCGAGCCAGTGCGGCTGCACTTCCCAGATGCCGCCGAAGGTGTAGGTCAAAGGCGCCCAGTCGGGATCGAGCGTGGTGGTCTTCTCCGGCTTGCCGCACTTGAGATTGGCCGGCACGGCGACGTCCATCTGCTTCGGATGCGGCAGGCCGAGGTGGGTCATGTAGCCGACGAAGTCGTTCTCGCCGATCGACTCGGCGAGGCGCGGGTTGTAGAGCTTCTCCTCGCCGACGCTGGTGACGGTGAGGCCGCGGTAGTCGTGGCCGGGGTAGATCAGGCAGCGATCGGGCAGCGAGAAGATCTCGCGGCGCACCGAGCGGTACAGCGCGCGCGCGTCGCCCTGCTGGAAATCGGTGCGCCCGCAGCCGCGGATGAAGAGCGCATCGCCGGTGAAGGCCATCGAGCGGTCGTCGAGCACGTAGGTGGTGCAGCCGCCGGTGTGGCCCGGGGTGGCGCGCGCTTCGAGGTGCTGTTTGCCGAACGCGACCTGCTCGGCCGGATGCAGATAGAGATCGGCGCCCTCGGCACCGCTCGTCGCCGCGACCGCGATGCGGCTGCCGAGCTTCTGCTTGAGGAGCCAGGCGCCCGTGATGTGGTCGGCATGTACGTGCGTCTCGAGTGTGAGCTTGAGCTTGAGGCCGAGCTCTTCGAGGAGCGCCGCGTCGCGCCGCGCCTGCTCGAACACCGGGTCGATCAGCACCGCCTCGCGCGAGCCCGCGTCGGCGAGCAGATACGTGTATGTTGACGACTGGGGATCAAAAAGCTGTCTGAAGATCATCGCCGTGAATAACTTTACTCCAGTCGCCTCCCTTGCCGGCGGATTGCTGATCGGCGCGGCAAGCGTGTGGCTGCTCGCCGCCAACGGCCGCATCGCCGGCATCAGCGGCATCCTGCATGGCCTGTTCGCTCAGCCTCCAGGGGACAGGTCCTGGCGGCTGCTATTCATCACCGGACTGATCGCGGCGGGCTTCGCCTGGCACTGGTACGCCGGCGCGGCGCCGGTGCGGGAAGGTTTCGGCCTCGGCTGGGCCGCGGCGGCCGGATTGCTGGTGGGCTTGGGCACGCGCCTTAGCGGCGGCTGCACCAGCGGCCACGGCGTCTGCGGGCTGGGGCGCTTTTCGCCGCGCTCGCTCGCCGCGGTGGCGATCTTCATGGCGACGGGAATCGCCGCCGCGGTGATCACGCGCCACGCGCTCGGGGTAGCTTCGTGATCTCGGCGTTCGGCGCGGGGTTCCTCTTCGGCATCGGCCTGTGGCTCTCCGGCATGGCGAACCCGCGCAAGGTGCTCGACTTCCTGGATGTCGCCGGCGACTGGGACCCGAGCCTGCTCCTGGTCATGGCGGGCGCCGTCGCGGTAACCGCAGTTTTCTTTCGGCCGCTGATCAGAAAGAAGCAGGTGACGTTCGAGCGCACGGCGATCGATGCGCCGCTCGTTGTCGGCGCGGCGCTGTTCGGCATCGGCTGGGGCATCGGCGGCTACTGTCCCGGCCCCGCGCTGACCGCGCTGTCGAACCTGAGCGCCGAGGCTTTCGTGTTCGTCGCCGCGATGATCGCCGGCGGTATTCTGGGTAAAATTCCGGCTCGCTTCGCCGGGTCGTTAGCTCAGCGGTAGAGCACTGCTCTCACACAGCAGGGGCCACTGGTTCGATCCCAGTACGACCCACCATCTCATCTCCCCGTCGCGTTGACGCCGCCAGCAGCGCCCGCTAAGGTGATCCGGGGAAATTCTCCCGGCCTTATCGCAGCGTCCATCGGTTTGTTGGGAGGCGAAGCATGGTCCGCGTTGCCACCATAGCCAGTCTTGTGCTCGCCGCATCTCTGCTGGGCTGCGCGAGCGCGCCGAAGAAGAGCGATCTGCCGCCGCCACCGCCGCCCGCGAAGAGGAACGGCGAGCCCAGCAACTACGCCGTGGTGCGCGTCTTTTACGCCACCGACCGCAATCGCACCGGAGCCGCCGATCCGAGGGAGATGTTCGGCATCGACAACGCCGGCCTGTCCTACGGCACCTGCGATGTGAGCATTCCGCGGCGGCATGAAAAAGGGGCGCTTGAGTCGCCTTCGATATGGCGGCTGGAATTCCGGCCGGATCCCGAGAAGCACGTGGTTCTGCTCGGCACGAGCCTGCAGACGAGAGACGTGTACTTCTCGAACCTGCGCAAGGCAGTGGAGGGTTCCAAGCGCTCGAGCGCGTTCGTCTTCGTGCACGGCTACAACGTCA
>DASXRW010000435.1:0-2141 GCA_036506355.1 Burkholderiales bacterium | reverse complement strand
TTGCCCTTCATCCACAGGATGCCCTTGTAGCGCAGGAGATCCGGGCCGTAGACCTGGATCATTCCCGACAGGAATTGCTCGAGCTTCTCGCCGTTGAATGGCTTGGCCGAGCGAAAGACGAAGGATTCCACCTCGTCGTGGTGCTCGTGCGCGATGTCGGTGAGGAAATTGGGATCGAGATCGAGGATCGCGTTGAGATTGAAGCCGCGGATGTCGAGCACCTCGTCGAGCGGCGCATTGCCGAAATGCACCGCCTTGATCGGCGCGCGCGGATTCATCTTGCGGATGCGCTGCGACAGGGTTTTGACCTCGTCTTCGGACACCAGGTCCGTTTTGGACATCAGGATGCGATCGGCGAAACCGACCTGCTCCTGCGCCTCGTGGAATTCGTCGAGCTGCTTTGGCGCGTGCTTCGCATCCACGAGGGTGATGATCGAATCCAGGAGATAGTAGTTGCCGATCTCCTCGTCGGTGAAGAAGGTCTGCGCCACCGGTCCCGGGTCGGCCATGCCGGTGGTTTCGATCACCACGCGGTCGAATTTCAACGCGCCCTGGTCGCGCTTCTCCTTGAGCGAGCCGAGGATACGGATCAGATCGCCGCGCACCGTGCAGCAGATGCAGCCGTTGTTCATCTCGACGATCTGCTCTTCGCTCTTCTCGACGAGATCGGCATCGACGCCCGCCTCGCCGAACTCGTTCTCGATCACCGCGATACGCTGGCCGTGCTCCTCCCTGAGGATGCGGTTGAGGAGCGTGGTCTTGCCGCTGCCGAGAAATCCCGTCAGGATGGTGACGGGCACCATGTTCTGCTCTTGCATCGTGCAATTTTACCCGTAAGGAAACGCGCACCCGCCGCGACCGAGGAGCCATGACCTCGCGCCGCCATTTCCTCGCCACATTCGCCGCGCTGCTGCCGCTGCCGGCCGCGGCACAAGCGCCTTGGGGCGTGGTGCACGAGCTCGTCGGCGACGTGACGCTGAACGATTTTCCGCTCACGCGCCAGAGTGCGCTGCAGTCCGGGCAAACGATACGCACCGGTGCCGACGGGCGCGCGTGGTTCAGCATCGGCGCCGACGCCTACTTCCTGCGTCCGAACAGCCGGCTGCGCCTCGAGGCCTCCCGCCCGAAGGAACCGATCATCGACTTCCTGCGCCTCGTGACGGGCGCGCTCGGCGGCACGTTTGCGCGCGGCATGCGCCGCACGCTCATCGCGCCGACCGCCACCATCGGCATCCGCGGCACCGGCGTCTACCTCGAGGCCGCGCCCGATGTTGCCTACTTCTGCACGTGCTTCGGCTCGACCGAGATCCTCACCGCGCCGAGCGGCAGCATGATGGACAGCGTGGCGGTCGCGACCGAGAACCACCAGGCGCGGCGCATCCATCGCGAGGCGATGAGCGGCATGCGCATCGTGCCGGCTGGATTCGAGCGGCATACCAACGAGGAGATCGCGCGGCTCGAAAGCCTCGTCGGCCGCCCGAACCCGTTCAGGTCTTAAGCAGCAGCAGGCCCTTCAGGTATTCGCCTTCGGGAAATTCCAGCGCCACCGGATGGTCGGCAGCGGCGCTGAAGCGCTCGACGATCTTGGCATCCGCGCCGGCATCGAGCGCGGCGCCGGCGACGATCGACTGGAAGAGTGCCGCGTCGACACCGCCCGAGCATGAGAAGGTGGCGAGCAGGCCGCCCGGCCTTAGGAGCTTGAGCGCCAGGAGGTTGATGTCCTTGTAGGCACGCGCGGCGTTCTTCGCCTGCGCCGCGGTCGGCGCGAACTTCGGCGGGTCGAGCACCGCGAGATCGAACTGCGCGCCGCGGTCGCGCAGCGCGCGCAGGTGCGCGAACGCATCGGCCTGCACGAATTCCGCCTTGCCCGCGTCCACGGCGTTGGCGGTCAGGTTCTCGCGTGCGACCTCCAGAGAGGGCGCGGAGCTCTCGATCGCCAATACCCGCTTCGCGCCGCCGGCGAGCGCGTTGATGGCGAAGCCGCCGGTGTAGCAGAAGCCGTCGAGCACTTCCCGGCCGGCGGCGAGCGCGCGTACGCGCTGGCGGTTCTCGCGCTGGTCGAGGAAGAAGCCGGTCTTCTGGCCCTGCTCGACGTCGACCTTGAAGTTCAGCCCGTATTCGATGATCGGGCAGCGCGCCGC
>DASXRW010000434.1:0-5089 GCA_036506355.1 Burkholderiales bacterium | reverse complement strand
GCGCTGGGGCTCGAGGCGTGAAGTTTCACGCTACAATTTTACAATGCGTGAATTTTCAAGGATTAAGCGGCTGCCGCCGTACGTCTTCAACATCACCAACGAGCTGAAGATGGCGGCGCGCCGGCAGGGCGACGACGTGATCGACCTGTCGATGGGCAATCCCGACGGGCCGACGCCGAAGCACATCGTCGACAAGCTGGTCGAGGCCTCGCAGCGCCAGGACACGCATGGCTACTCAGTGTCGCGCGGCATTCCCAGATTAAGAAAAGCCATTTGTGAATGGTATCGGCGCCGCTACGCCGTCGAGCTCGACATGGACTCCGAGGCGATCGTCACTATCGGCTCGAAGGAAGGGCTCGCGCATTTGATGCTCGCGTGCCTCGAGCGCGGCGACACGGTGCTGGTGCCCAATCCCTCGTACCCGATCCACATCTATGGCGCGATCATCGCCGGCGCCGACATCCGCTCGGTGCGCATGACGCCGGGCGTGGACTTCTTCGCCGAGCTCGAGCGCGCGATCCGCGAGCTCACGCCCAAGCCCAAGATGCTGGTGCTCGGCTTCCCGTCGAACCCGACGGCGCAGTGCGTCGACCTGCCGTTCTTCGAGCGCGTGATCACCATCGCCAGGGAGCACGACATCCTCGTGGTGCACGACCTCGCTTACGCCGACATCACGTTCGACGGATACAAGGCGCCGTCGATCATGCAGGTGCCCGGCGCGCGCGACGTCGCGGTCGAGTTCTTCACCATGTCGAAGAGCTACAACATGGCGGGCTGGCGCATCGGCTTCATGGTCGGCAACAAGGACCTGGTGCACGCGCTCGCGCGCATCAAGAGCTACCACGACTACGGCAGCTTCACGCCGGTGCAGGTGGCTTCCATCGTGGCGCTCGAGGGGCCGCAGGAGTGCGTCGAGGAGATCCGCAGCACGTACCAGAAGCGGCGCAACGTGATGGTGAAAGCGCTGCACGACATCGGCTGGATGGTCGAGAAGCCGAAAGCCTCGATGTACATCTGGGCGAAGATCCCCGAGTTCTACGCCAAGCTCGGCTCGATTGAGTTCACCAAGCGCCTGGTCGGGCAGGCGAAGATCGCCGTCGCCCCGGGCATCGGCTTCGGCGACTACGGCGACGACCACGTGCGCATCGCGCTCATCGAGAACGAGCATCGGCTGCGCCAGGCGGCGCGCGGTATCCGCGACATGTTCCGCAAGGACGGCTTGCTCCGCGGCGCCGCGTGATGCGGCCCATCCGTGTCGGGCTGCTCGGCATCGGTACGGTCGGCGGCGGCACCTGGGATGTATTGAACCGCAACGCGGACGAGATCCAGCGCCGCGCCGGGCGCGCCATCCAGATCACGCAGGTCGCGGACAAGGACGTTGCGCGGGCAAAAAAAATAACCAAGGGAAAAGCAAAGCTCACCAGCGATGCCTTCGAGGTGGCGCGCGCGAAGGACGTCGACATCGTGATCGAGCTGATCGGCGGCTACACCGTCGCCAAGGACCTGCAGCTCGAGGCGATCCGCCACGGCAAGCACGTGGTCACCGCGAACAAGGCGCTGCTCGCCACCCATGGCAACGAGATCTTCGCCGCGGCGCAGAAAAAGGGCGTGATGGTCGCCTTCGAGGCGGCGGTCGCGGGCGGCGTGCCGATCATCAAGGCGCTGCGCGAAGGGCTCACTGCCAATCGCATCGAGTGGATCGCCGGCATCATCAACGGGACGTCGAATTTCATCCTGTCGGAAATGCGTGAGAAAGGCCTGTCGTTCGACGCCGCGCTCAAGGATGCGCAGATGCGCGGCTACGCCGAGGCCGATCCGACTTTCGACATCGAAGGCATCGACGCCGCGCACAAGCTCACCATCCTCTCGGCCATCGCCTTCGGCATCCCGATGCAGTTCAAGCGCGCGTACACCGAGGGCATCGCCAAGCTGACGCAGCAGGACATCCGCTACGCCGAAGAGCTCGGCTACCGCATCAAGTTGCTGGGGATCACCAAAAAAACCAAAAAAGGCATCGAGCTGCGCGTGCATCCGACGCTCGTGCCGACGCGGCGGCTGATCGCGAATGTCGAGGGCGTGATGAACGCGATCCTGGTGAACGGCGACGCCGTCGGCCCGACGCTCTATTACGGCGCCGGCGCCGGCAGCCAGCCGACCGCGAGCGCGGTGGTCGCCGACCTGGTCGACGTCACGCGCCTTATCACCGCCGACCCGGGGCACCGCGTGCCGCACCTGGCGTTCCAGCCCGACCAGCTCTCCGATACGCCAGTGCTGCCCATCGGCGATGTGGAGACGTCCTACTATTTGCGCATGCGCGTGGCCGACAAGCCCGGCGTGCTCGCCGATATCACGCGCATCCTCGCCGATTGCCGCATCTCGATCGACGCGATGGTGCAGAAGGAGCCGGCCGCGGGCGAGAAGCAGGTCGACATCGTGATGCTCACCCACCGCGCCATCGAGCGCGACGTGAACCAGGCGATGGCGAAGATCGAGAAGCTGAAGACCGTGCTCGGAAGCATCGTGCGGCTGCGCCTGGAGGCGCTGCTGTGAGGCTCGCTTGGCTGGCGCTCGCGCTCGCCATCGCGGTGCCCGCGCTGGCGCAGGACAAGCCGGCGCCGAAGAAAAAGAAACCCGCCGCCAAGCAGGTGGCGCACAAGAAGGCAACGCCGGAGCAGATCCGCAAGTTCAACGAACTGCAGAAGAAGCGCCAATAGCTTGCTTTACGTCAGCACCCGCGGCGGCGGCAAGCCGCAGCGTTTCTCCGGCATCCTGCTCGAGGGCCTGGCGGCCGACGGCGGCCTCTACGTGCCCGAGCGTTTTCCCGAAGCCGATCTCGGGCGCTGGCGCCGCCTTTCCTACCCGGCGCTCGCGAGCGCCATCCTTTCGCAGTTCATGGACGATGTGCCGGCGCTGGCGGCGCTGGTCGAGCGCACCTATACCGGGCGCATATTCGGCAGCGACGAGATCACGCCGCTCAAGACGCTCGAGCCGGGCTTCCACCTGCTCGCGCTCTCCAACGGGCCGAGCGCGGCGTTCAAGGACATCGCGATGCAGCTCCTCGGGAACCTGTTCGAGGGCAAGCGGCTGAAGATCCTGGGCGCCACCTCCGGAGACACCGGGACGGCCGCGGAGTACGCCTTGCGGGGGAAGCAAGGGATCCACGTGTTCATGCTGTCGCCGCACAAGCGCATGACGCCGTTCCAGCGCGCACAGATGTACTCGCTGCAGGACCGCAATATCCACAACCTCGCGGTCAAAGGCGTGTTCGACGATTGCCAGGACCTGGTGAAGAAAGTGAACGCGGACGCCGCGTTCAAGGAGCGCCAGCGCATCGGCGCGGTGAATTCGATCAACTGGGCGCGCGTCGCGGCGCAGGTGGTGTACTACTTCAAGGGCTACTTCGCCGCGACCCGCTCGGACAACGAGCAGGTGAGCTTCGCGGTGCCGACGGGCAACTTCGGCAACATCTATGCCGGCTACGTCGCGCGGCGCATGGGGCTGCCGATCAAGCGCCTGGTGCTCGCGGCCAACGAGAACAACGTGCTGGATGAGTTCTTCCGCACCGGGCGCTATCGCGTGAGGAAGAAAGCGAAGAAGACCTCCAGCCCGTCGATGGACATCTCCAAGGCCTCGAACTTCGAGCGTTATGTCCATGACCTGGTCGGGTCCGACGGCGCGCGGGTACGGGATCTCTGGCGGCGCCTCGACGCCGAGGGGGAATTCGATCTCGCCAACTCCGCCTATTTCCGGCGCGTGCCGGAGTCGGGCTTCGTCTCGGGCCGCAGCACGCATGCCGACCGGCTCGCCACCATCAAGAGCCTGTACTCGAAATACGGCGTGATGATCGACCCGCACACCGCCGATGGGGTAAAAATCGGGCTGCAATACCGAGAGCCCGGCGTGCCCCTCGTCTGCCTGGAGACCGCGCTGCCGGTGAAGTTCGCGGAGACGATCCGCGAGGCGCTCGGGCGCGAGCCCGAGCGGCCGGCGGAGTTCGCCGGACTGGAGGAGCGGCCGCAACGGGTGAAGGTGATCGAGCAGGACGTCGAGCTCTTGAAACGGTTGATCGCGAATGAAAGCTGAGAAGAACGTGCTCGGCGGGGAGCTGCGCGCCTGCAGCTACGCGCCGCTCACCGGCTACTTCCGCGACGGCTGCTGCGCGACGCACGACACGGACGGCGTCGCGCACCTGGTCTGTATCCAGGTGACGGACGACTTCCTGGAATTCAGCGTCGCGCGCGGCAACGACCTCGTCACCGCGCGTCCGGAGATGCGCTTTCGCGGCCTCAAGCACGGCGACCGCTGGTGCCTGCATGTGCTGCGCTGGATCGAAGCCTGGGAGGCGGGCAAGGCGCCGCGCGTGGTCCTGGAGGCGACGCATGAGAACGTGCTCAAGTACGCGCCGCTCTCGGCGCTGAAGCGCTACGCCCTGGATTTGAACTAACGCAGCTCATCGCTTCCAACGAGTTAGGACGACGAGGTCTCTATGAGCTCAAAGAAGGAAACGCGAAAGTCCGCCAAGAGCACTACCGCGACGAACAAGAAGTCCAAGGGGTTCACGGACGAGGAACGTGCTGCGATGAAGGAGCGCGCCCAGGAGCTGAAGGCGGAAGCGCGCGGCGGCCCGCGCGCGGACCGAGCGGACGGGGAAGGCGCCGTGCTCGCAAAGATTGCCGAGATGCCGGAACCGGATCGCGCCATGGCCAAGCGGCTCCACTCGATCATCAAAATCAGCGCGCCAGCCCTCTCGCCGAAAACCTGGTATGGGATGCCCGCGTATGCCAAGGACGGCAAGGTCGTCTGCTTCTTCCAAAGCGCGCACAAATTCAAATCGAGGTACGCGACGTTCGGCTTCAGCGACCAGGCGAACCTCGACGAAGGCGCGATGTGGCCGACCTCCTTCGCGCTGAAGGAGCTGACCGCCGCCGAAGAGGCGAGGATCGGCGCGCTCGTAAAGAAAGCGGTGAGCTGAGGACGGTGGCGGCGCCAGAGTCGATTCGCCGCCGCACGCGCCGGATCGAGCTTAAATGAGCGCGCAACCTGAGGGACAACCATGTGCAGAAGCATCAAAACGCTCTACAACTTCGCG
>DASXRW010000433.1:0-5133 GCA_036506355.1 Burkholderiales bacterium | reverse complement strand
CGCGCGCTGCACGCGCATGGGCGCGCTCGGCGCGGGGCTCGCGGCGAAGATGATCAACCAGCTCATCGTCGGTGTCGGGCACGCGATGCTCGCCGAGGCGGTCGCCCTCTGCGGCAAGGCCGGCATCGACGCGGCACGCATTCCCGATTGCCTCGCCGGCGGCTACGCCGACAGCAACGTGATGAAGGCCTATTGGCCGCGCATGGTGCAGGAGGATTTCGCGCCGCGCGGCTACCTGCGCCAGCTCCTCAAGGACCTCGAGATGGTCAACGACTGGGCCGGCGGCATGAAGGCGCCTGCGCCGATGCTGGGACAGGCGCTATCGCTTTATCGGCTGGCGGCCAGCCACGGCTACAGCGAGCTCGACAGCTCGGCCGTGGTCAAGATCTACAGATAGGGTGCTACCCTGACCCATGCGCCTGCTGCTCGCCTGCCTTGCCCTCCTCGTCGCGGCGAATGCCGCCGCGCAGATCTATCGCTGGACCGACGAGAAGGGGCGCGTGGTGTACGGCAACGAGCCGCCGTCTGCCGCCAAGGCGGACGTGGTGGAGGACCGCATCAATTCCTATGGTGGCCCGCCAGAAGTGCGCCGGACGGCGGCGCCAGCGCCCGCCCAGGTCCGCGCGATCCCCGTCGTGCTTTACGCCACCTCGTGGTGCCCGTACTGCGCGCAGGCCCGCGCCTACTTCGCGAAGAAGGGCGTTTCCTATATCGAGCACGACGTCGAGAAGTCCGCCGCCGCCCAAGCGGAATTCAAGCGCCTGGGCGGACGCGGCGTGCCGCTGATCGTCCACGGCACGAACGTGATGCGCGGCTTCAGGGAGCAATCCCTGGACGCGCTGCTCGCGCGCAACGGCCGATAAAGGGGTCAGAGCAATTTTCCTGTAACAAATCGGCTGGACGAAACCACTTCGCGGGTCGTGCGTTGAGCCTTCATGGCGCGACCCCCTCGTCTGGAACTTCCCGATGTGCCGTTGCACGTCGTCCAGCGTGGCAACAACCGCGCCGCCTGCTTCTTCAATCACGTGGATCGCCGCTTTTATCTGAAATGCCTGGCCGAGGCCGCCGCCAAGCGCGGTTGCGCGCCATGTGCATCTCCTCGTCACTCCATGCGAAGCGGGCGCCGTCGGCGCGATGATGCAGGACATCGGCCGGCGCTACGTCCGCGTGATCAACATGATCAATCCCGTGCGCGCCGGCATGGTCGGCCATCCTGCGCAGTATCCATGGTCGAGCCACGGACACTACGGCAGCGCGCGACCGAATGGCTTGATCACCGAGCATCCCGAGTACCAGCGGCTGGGCCCGGACGACGATGCGCGCCGGACCGCGTTCCGCTCCTTGTGTGCCGATCCCCTGCCGGAGCGCGTGGTGGAGATCGGAAAAATTCATGCAGTACGCCGAAGAGCAGCTCGGCCGGTCGGTGCGTGTACCCACGCGCGGACGCCCGGCGAAAGTTGTTACAGGAAAATTGCTCTGGCCCCTTTATTCGCCGAGTGCGCGGTTCACGCGCGGCAGCACCTCTTCGGCCATCAGCTCCATCGAGCGCCGCATCGCGGGGGCGTCGGCCCAATCGTGGCCGCAATAGAGCAGCGTGCCGAAGGGCCCGATGTGCTCGCGAAAGGCGAGCAGCTTGTCGACGACCTCGTTCACCGTGCCTGATATCAGCAGTTGCGAGACGAGGTATTCGTCCGTGATGGCGTCGTCCGGCACGGCGGCATCGTGCTTGAAAAAGGCATTGCCGCGCGTGCGCTGCGCCTTGCGCTGCAGATTGCGGAAGTAATAAGCGAAGGGATTGCCCGCATCGCGCGTCATGCGGCGCACTGTCGCGTCGTCCTCCGCGACGAAGATGCTCTTCGCCACGCGCCAGTCCCGCGCACGGGCCGGCCGCCCGGCGCGCGCGCAGCCTTCGGCGTATTTCGGCCAGTGCGTCTTCACCACCCACGGATGGACGAAATTGGCGGAGATCGGTGTCCAGCCGCGCGCCGCGGCAGCGGCGATGCCGTTCGAGTCCGGCAGGATCGCCGTCACCACAATCGGCGGATGGGGCTTCTGGAATGGCTTCAGCATCCCGCCCATGCCGAGGTCGGGCGTCCACGTGCGCTCGGTCGTGAGGGTCCATTTGCGGCCGCGCAGGCGATAGGGCGGGTCCTGCGTCCACAGGGCGATCATGTGTTCCATCGCCTCGACGAAGATCGCGTTCCGGTCCTCGTCCATGGTCTGCATCATCTCGGCGTCGGAGGGAAGACCGCCCGGTCCGACGCCGAGGATGAAGCGCCCTTCGAGCAGCGTGTCGACCATGGCGATCTCGGCCGCGGTCGCTGCGGGATGGCGGTTGGCGAGATTCACCGTGCCACTGCCGAGTCTGATGCGCTTCGTTTCGCGCGCGAGCGTGGCGATGAAGATGAGGCAGGAGGTGATGGTCTCGGCGAGATCGGTGATGTGCTCGCCGATGAACGCCTCCTCGAAACCCAGCCGCTCAGCAAGAAGCACCGCCTCGCGGTCCTCGGCGAGCGTGTGGCGCCAGTCGCGCCCGACGGGATGCAGCGGCATGGTGAAGTAGCCGAGCTTCATCGCGATAAATAATTACGGACGTTGTCCAGAATTCAGCACACGGCGAGTCGCTCCTTGCAGGTGCGCAGCACCTCGTCGGGATCGCGCTGCCACCAGTCGCGCTCGGAGAAGATTTCCACCTCCTGGAAACCGGCGTAGCCCGCGGCCTCCACCCACGACCTGATTAAAGGCAGGTCGATGACGCCGTCGCCCATCATGCCGCGATCGTTCAGCAGGTCGCGCGTCGGCACCAGCCAGTCGCAGATGTGATACGCGAGCGCGCGCTTCTTTCCCGCCCGGCGGATCTGCTGCTCGAGCTTCGGATCCCACCACACGTGATAGACGTCCACCGCGACGCCGATGCCCTCGCCCAGCTCGTCGCAGATATCGAGCGCCTGCTCGAGCGTATTGATGCACGCGCGCTCGGCGGCCTGCATCGGATGCAGCGGCTCGATTGCGAGCGGCACGCCCGCTTTGCGCGCTTCGGGAAGAATTTCGGCGATGCCATCGCGCACCTGGCGCCTGGCGCCCGCCAGGTCTTTCGATCCCGCGGGCAAGCCGCCAACGACCAGCACCAGGCATTGCGCGCGCAGTTCGCGCGCTTCCTCGATCGCGCGGCGATTGTCATCGCGCCAATCCTTCGCCGTGAAGAACCCGCCGCGGCATAGACCCGTGACCGTCAATCCCCTTTCCCTTATGGAGGACACCGCATGCTTCAAGCCCATGGCCGCGAGCTGATCGCGCCAAGGTGAAATTCCGGTTATGCCGTGCCGCGCGCAGCCGTCGATGATCTGCGCGAGCGTCCACTGTTTCTTGACCGTCGCGGTGTTGAGCGAGAGCTTCACTTCAGGAATTCGGGCGAGACGATCTTCGGCAGGAACAGCACCAGGTCGGGCCACAGGATGACCAGCGCCAGCACGCCGAGCATCGGCAGCAGCATGATGAAAGTGTCCTTGAGCGCGTCGATCATGCGCATGCCGGCGACCGAGCAGGCGATCATCAGGCACAGGCCGTAAGGCGGCGTCACCAGGCCGAAGGCGAGCGACACGATGCCGATCATCGCGAAGTGCACCGGGTGCATGTGCACCGCCTGCGCGAGCGGCTGCAGGATGGTGCCGACGATGATGATCGCGGGGATGGCGTCGAGGAAGCAGCCGACCACCAGGAACACGAAGGCGATGAAGAAGCCGGTGGCGTAGAGGCCCATGTGCCACGCCGAGACGCCGGCGAGGATCGCCTTCGGTATCTGGTAGTACGCGAGCAGCCAGCCGAAGGCGCTAGCGGTGCCGACGCAGAACAATGCGACCGCCGCGAGCCGCCCGGTATCGAGCAGCGCCGAATAGAAGCCCGGGAGGGTCAGCTCGCGGTAGAAAAAGGCGCACAAGATGATCGCGTAGATCACGGCGATGCCGGCCGCTTCGGTCGCGGTGAACCAGCCCTTGCCGCCGATGATGATCACCGGCATGAGCAGCGCCGGTATCGACACCGCGGCCGAGGCGAGAAATTCCTTGAACGTGGCGCGCGGATACGTCGGGTAGCCGCGCAGCTTGGCATAGACGTGCACGGTGCCCATCTGCACGAAGCCGATCAGCAACCCGGGGATGATCCCGGCGAGGAACAGCGCGCCGATCGACACGGTGAGCACGCCGCCCCAGACGATCATCAGGATGGACGGCGGGATGATCACGGCGAGCACTGCCGACACGGCGGTGATCGCGACCGAAAAGCTGTCGTCGTAGCCTTCCTTCCTCTGCGCTTCGATGAAGATCTTCGACTGGCTCGCCGCGTCGGCGGTGGACGAGCCCGAGATGCCGGCGAAGAAGATCGACAGCACGACGTTGATCTGCGCCAGGCCGCCCGGGAAGTGGCCGACCAGCGCGCGCGAGAAGCGCACCAGGCGATCGGTGATGCCGCCGACGTTCATCAGGTTCGCCGCCAGCAGGAAGAACGGCACCGCGAGCAGGATGAACGAGTTGTAGGCGTTGAAGGTCTCCTGCACCAGCGTGCCCGAGTCCAGGCGCGGCTCGATCAGCAGGATCGGCAGGCAGGCGAGGCCGAGTGAGAAGGCGACCGGCACGCGCAGCAGCATGAGGGAAAAAAACAGCCCGAACAGGATCCAGCTCGCGGTGCCCGGCGAGAGCGCGGCGCCGGTCATACCGCGCTGCCGCCGCCGCTCGCGCCGGCATCCGGCGCTTCATCCATGTCGAGCGGCACACGGCCGCTGATGAGCGTACGCACGTTGTCCCAGACCTGCTCGCCGGTGAAGATGAGCCAGGTGAAGCCGGCGATCGGCCAGGCGATGTGGATCAGCCACAGCGGCAGCTCGGCGAGCTCCGAGATCCGGTTCCAGGCGAAGCGCGTGAACTCGATGCCCGCCCAGACGAACACCAGCGCGAAGACGAGCACCGCGACGTTGCTCAGCAGGCGCAACGCCGCCTGCGGCCGCGGCGCGAGCCGCGGCCAGACGTCGACCTCGAAATGCCGGCCCTCGTGGATGCCGAGCATCGACCCGATCATGATCATCCAGACGAACAGGAACCTCGCCATCTCCTCGGTCCAGATGTAGGCCGGGATCTGCTC
>DASXRW010000432.1:0-5426 GCA_036506355.1 Burkholderiales bacterium | reverse complement strand
CGAGCGGCCGTACTTGCGCAGGTCGAGCGCGTAGAAGGCATAGCCTTCTGCCGCGAAGCGCTCGGCCATGTGGCGCTGGAAGAAGTAATCGCTGAAGCCGTGGATGTAGAGCGCGGCGCCGCGCGGCGCGCTGCCCGCCGGCAGCCGCACGAGCGTGGACACGACGGGGCCATCGTAGTCGGCCGGGAACTCGAGCTCGAGCGCCTCGAATCCCGGCAAGAGGACGTCAGGCTGCCAGCGCTGCATGCCGCGAGAGTGCCCACCGCACGTGTTCTCTGACTAGCGCAGAGGGATGGTCCGCCCGGGAGCGCAGGGCCGCCAGCACCGCCGGCGAGCGCGGCGCATTGCCCAGGCCGACTGCCAGGTTGCGCAGCCAGCGCTCGTAGCCGATGCGCCGGATCGGCGAGCCGCGCAGGCGCTCGTCGAACTCGGCCTCCGACCAGCCGAAGAGCTCGACCAGCGTCGCCCGGTCGAGGCCGTTTCGCACCTGGAAATCCGGCTCGTTGCTCGCCTGCGCGAAGCCGTTCCATGGGCAGACGAGCTGGCAATCGTCGCAGCCGTAGACCCGGTTGCCGATCAAGGGGCGCAGCTCCTCGGGTATCGAGCTCTTGTGCTCGATCGTGAGGTACGAGATGCAGCGGCGCGCGTCGAGCTCGTAGGGCCCGACGATCGCCTGCGTCGGACAGACATCGATGCAGCGCCGGCAGCTGCCGCAATGCTCCTCGATCGGCGCATCCGGCGGCAGCGGCAGGTCGGTGAATACCTCGCCGAGGAAGAACCAGGAGCCGGTGCGGTTGAGGAGCAGCGTGTGCTTGCCGCGCCAGCCGAGTCCCGCACGCACCGCGAGCTCGACTTCCATCACCGGCGCCGAGTCGGTGAACACGCGATAGCCGAACGGCCCTGCCTCGCCCTCGATGCGCTCGCAAAGCTGCTGCAGGCGGCTGCGCAGCACCTTGTGGTAATCGCGGCCGCGCGCGTAACGGGCGATATACGCCGCCTCGCCCCTTTCGTCGGGCTCACTGGGGGTGGCGTAATCCATGCGGCAGGAAATCACGCGCAGCGTGCCGGGCTTGAGCTCCGCCGGGCGCGCGCGAAGCGCGCCGTGGCGCGCCATATACTCCATCTCGCCATGCCGGCCCTGCGCCAGCCAATCGAGGAGCCGCGGCTCAGCGGCCGACAGATCGGCATCCGCGATACCGATCGCCTGGAAGCCGAGCTCGAGTCCCCACTGGCGTATGCGCCCGGCGAGCCGTTCGTAGTCCATGACTTTCGATCTTAAATTGCCCGATGCTGCCGCCAGCGCACGCTTGGGTGCTGCACTCGCCGCCGGCATTGCACCCGGCCGAGTGCTCCACCTCGCCGGCGACCTAGGCAGCGGGAAAACAACGCTCGTGCGAGGCCTGCTACGCGCCCTTGGCATCCAGGGGCCGGTGAAGAGTCCGACCTATGCCTGGGTTGAACCTTACTCGATATCGAGTTTAGACTTGTATCATTTTGATTTCTATCGGTTCGACAAGAAGACCGAATGGTTGAGCTCAGGCCTGCGCGATTACTTCAGACCGGATGCGGTCTGCATCGTGGAATGGCCGGAGCGGGCGGAGCCGTTGCTTCCCCCACCCGACTTGGCGATACGCCTCCAATACGACGGCGAGGCGCGCCAAGCCACCATAGAAGCGCAATCGGCCGAAGGCGAGGCCTGGCTTGCCTCGCTGCGGGCTTCGCTTGCCTCTTCCTAGCGAGCGCTGAAGCTCAAGTTCTCTCGAGCCGCATATGGCCGGCGCGCGACTACACGCGGCTCACTCTCGAATCCAGGGCGGAGGTGAAGTACCAGATCTTCGCCGTCAAGGATCCCGAGCGGCTGGTGCTCGATCTCGAGACGGAAATGACGCCGGCGCTCGCCGAGCTTGACGGCAAGGTCGTCGCCGAGGATCCGTACATCAAAGGCCTGCGCGTGGCGCGCAACCGCCCCGGCGTCGTGCGCGTGGTGCTGGACCTCAAGGCCGAGGTGAAGCCGCAGGCCTTTACGCTCGCCCCGATCGCGGAATACGGCCATCGCCTGGTGCTCGATATCCATCCGCTGGTCGCGGTCGATCCGCTCGCCGAGCTCATCGCGGAAAGCGCAAAGACGCCACCGCCGGCGCCAGCGCCCACGGGCAAGCCGAGCGTGGCGCGCCTCGCCACCATCGTGATCGACGCCGGGCACGGCGGCGAGGATCCGGGCGCGATCGGGCGGCGCGGCTCGCGCGAGAAGGACATCACCCTGTTGATCGCCAAGCGCCTAAAGGCGCTGGTGGACGCCGAGCCGAACATGCGTGCGCTGCTCACGCGCGACGGCGACTACTTCCTGCCGCTCAACGCGCGCGTCGACAAGGCGCGCCAGGTGCGCGCGGACCTGCTGGTGTCGATCCATGCCGACGCTTTCAAGCGGCCGAATGTGCGCGGCTCATCGGTGTTCGCATTGTCCGAGCGGCGCGCCACCTCCGAAATGGCGCGCTTGCTCGCGCAGAAGGAAAACGAGTCCGATCTGGTCGGCGGGGTCAATCTCAAAGGCCGCGATTCCTACGTCACGCAGACGCTGATCGATCTCTCGCAGACCGCGACCATCGACTTCAGCCTGCGCCTCGGCAACTCGGTGCTCGCGCGCCTGGGCTCGGTCAACGAGCTGCACAAGGCGCGCGTCGAGCAGGCGAGCTTCGCCGTGCTCAAGGCGCACGACGTGCCCTCGATCCTGGTGGAGACCGCGTTCATCTCCAATCCGCAGGAGGAACGGCGGCTGAACGACCAGGCTTACCAGGACAAGCTCGCGCGCGCGCTGCTGGAGGGCATCCGCGACTACATCGCGCGGCACCCGCCGCGGCCGACCTCACCCCTGGCGCTGAACTGAACGGCTTTTCAGCCAGGCGATGACGCCGGGCGAGATGGACACGAGCACGATCGCAACGATGACAAGCGTCAGGTTGCTTTTCACGGCGGGGATGTTGCCGAAGAAGTAGCCGGCAGTGCATAGCGAGCCGACCCAGGCGAGTGCGCCGACCACGCAGAAGGCGAGATAGCGCAGATAGGGCATGGTGCCGAGGCCGGCCACGAACGGCACGTAGGTCCGCACGATCGGCATGAAGCGCGCGATGATGATCGTCTTGCCGCCGTGGCGCTCATAGAAGTCGTGCGTGCGCTTGAGATACACCGGGTTGATCCAGCGATTGAGGAGCCGCGTGCCGCTCCAGCGGCCGATCCAGTAGTTGCAGTTGTCGCCGCAGAGCGCGGCCGCCACCAGCACGGCGATCACCACGCCGATGTTCATGCCGCCGGCCGCCGCGATCGCGCCGACCACGAAGAGCAGCGAATCGCCCGGCAGGAAGGGCGTCACCACCAGCCCTGTCTCGCAGAACACGATGACGAAGAGCAGCGCGTAGACCCACGCGCCGTGCTCGGCGACGAACGAAGCGAGGTGCTGGTCGAGATGGACCGCGAGGTCCCACAGCGTGGCGACGAGTTCCACCGGTCGATTCTATAATCTTCGGGTGACCGCCATTCGCGTGCTGCCCCAGCTTCTCGTGAGCCAGATCGCGGCCGGCGAAGTGGTCGAGCGGCCCGCCTCGGTGCTGAAGGAGCTGCTCGAGAACAGTCTCGATGCCGGCGCGCGCGCGATCGCGGTGACGCTCGACGAAGGCGGCGTGCGGCGCATCCAGGTGGAGGACGACGGCGCGGGCATCGCGCGCGATGAGCTGCCGCTCGCGCTCGCGCGCCATGCGACGAGCAAGATCGCGAGCCTCGCGGACCTCGAAGGCGTCTCGACGCTCGGCTTTCGCGGCGAGGCGCTCGCCTCGATCGCCGCCGTTTCGCGGTTGACCCTCAGCAGTCGAAAAATGGAAGCCGCGCACGGCAGCACGCTGCACGCCGAAGGCGGCGACGTTGGCGAGCTGGAGCCAGCGGCGCGCGTGGCCGGCACGACCGTCACGGTGGAGGACCTTTACTTCAATACACCGGCGCGGCGCAAATTTCTGAAGAGCGAGCCGACCGAGTTCGGCCATTGCGACGAAGTGTTCCGCCGCATCGCACTTGCGCATCCGCAAGTCGGGTTCTCGCTGCGGCATAACGGGCGCGCGAGCCGCCACCTGCGCAGTCAATCGCTCGCCGAGCGCGCCACCGCCGTGCTCGGGCGCGAGCTGACCGAGGCAGCCGTCGCTGTGGAAGCCGGCGCCGGTGGCATGACGCTCACCGGACTCGCCGGCACGCCGCAGGCGGCGCAGGCGCGCGCCGATGCGCAGTACCTTTTCGTGAACGGCCGCTACGTGCGCGACCGGGTGCTCGCGCACGCCGCGCGCGAAGCCTATGCCGAGCTGCTGCACGGTGAGCGCCAGCCGGCCTACCTGCTGTTCCTCGCCCTCGATCCGCGCGCCGTCGACGTCAACGTGCACCCGGCGAAGATCGAGGTGCGCTTCCGCGATTCGCGCGTCGTGCACCAGTTCGTGCGACACGCGCTGGAACGCGCGCTCTCGCCGAGCGCCGCCCATGCGCCGATCGCCTACGCCACCGTCTCGCAGGGCTCGGGCGTGCAGGCGGCCTTCTCGCTGGCGCAGCCGGCACCGGGTTATCAGGCGTTCATGGCCGCGGCCGCGGCGCCGCTGCCCGCCGCGGAGCAAAGTCCGCCGCTCGGCTTCGCCCTGGGGCAGCTGCACGGCATCTACATCCTCGCGCAGAACGAGGCGGGCCTCGTGCTCGTCGACATGCACGCCGCCCATGAGCGCATCCTCATGGAGCGGCTGAAACTCGGCCTCGATGCCGGCAACGTCGCGCGCCAGCGTCTGCTCGTGCCGGCAGTCTTTTCGGCCGACGCGCTCGATGTCGCGGCCGCCGAGGAAAACCAGGAGGCGCTCGACCGGCTGGGGCTGGAAATCGCCGTCTCCGGGCCGAACGAGCTCACCGTACGGAGCGCACCCGCGCTGCTCGCGAGCGGCGACATCGCCGCGCTTGCACGCAGTGTGCTTCACGAACTGCGCGAGTTCGGCGCCGCACAGGTCCTCTCGGGGCGCCAGAACGAGCTGCTCGCCACCATGGCCTGCCACGCCGCGGTGCGCGCGCACCGGGCGCTCAGCGCGACCGAAATGAACGCCCTGCTGCGCGAGATGGAGGAGACCGAGCGCTCGGGGAGCTGCAACCACGGCCGGCCGACCTGGTATCAGCTGACGATGGCCGATCTCGACAAACTGTTCCTGCGCGGGCGCTGATGGCCGGCGTGATGCTCATCACCGGCGGCGGCCGCGGCATCGGCGCCGCCACCGCGCGCCTGGCCGCCGAGCGCGGATACAAGGTGTGCGTGAACTACCGGCAGAATCGGAGCGCCGCCGAGAAGCTGGCGCGCGAGATTTCCGGGCTTGCAATAGCGGCCGACGTCTCCGCGGAAGCGGATGTCGTGCGCATGTTCC
>DASXRW010000431.1:0-8153 GCA_036506355.1 Burkholderiales bacterium | reverse complement strand
TGGAATCTGTTCGAACCCGGTCTTCAAATATCGCATCGCGACGCGTTCTTTCGCTGCGAGCTCTCGATCCTCGAGGCGAGCGGAAAGCTGACCGTGATCCGCTACCGACGCAAGGACATGCTCCTGGTGATTATCGACAGTACCTACGACGATCTGGATTGCGAATTGGCTAATCTGCCGGCCATGCTGCCGTCGTTGGCCGAGAATGACAAAGCAGAGCTGGTGGCAAAGTGGTCGGCTCACATGGCCAAGGCTGCAGCCGGTGCGATCCTTTAAGCCTTACCTGCTTGCCGCCGCGGCGTTTGCCATCGGGCTCACGCTGCTCGCGCTAAATGAAGGCATCGCCACGTTCTTTGGGCAGTTCGAGGCGCTTGTTTTCATCCCGATAATCATGTCGATTCTGGTGAGCGGGAACGTTCACGTGCCGTCGATGGTCGGCGTTTATCTCGGGTTCTTCATCCAGTGGTTCATCCTTGGCCTTGCCATCGGCGCTGTCGTGTGGGGGATCAGGAGGCGCTAGAGCGATGGTGGCGATGCCCTACATCCTGGTCGACATCGTGCTCGGGATGATCTCGCTCGCCTTCTTCTCCATCAGCAGTGCAGCGCTTCTTGCGCTCCGCCGAAGGAATCACAGGATCATTGCATTTGCAGTGCTCACGGCCGTGGTGCTGGCCGTTTCGATTGCCGCGGCATTTCTGGTGGCGAAGCTGAGGCAGACCTTTCTCTTTTCGCCGTTCCTGTTCGACATCCTGTTTGGCATAGCACTCGTCAACTCGGTGGTGCTCGCCTACCAGTTTCTGAGCAAGCGCTACTTCCTGAATACCGCGACGCTGCAACGGCGGCTCTTGATTGGCACGCTTTCCGTGGCGGTTACGCTCGTTCCCGCTTTTGTGCTCGTGACCGCCGTGGTTGACTTGTTCGTCATCCGCTGATGCATATCGATCCGGTTCAGCCTTCGGAGTGGGTGCGGCGCTGGGCGGAGCTGGTGACGCGCGGGCCGGTGCTCGACGTCGCCGCCGGCGGCGGGCGGCATGCGATCCTGTTCGCGGAGCGCGGCCTGGAGGTCGTGGCGGTAGATCGCGAGGCGCAGTCGATTCCCGGCGTGCGCTTCGTGCAGGCCGATCTCGAAGGCGGCGGCGCCTGGCCGTTCGCCGGTCAACGCTTTGCGGCGATCGTCGTTACAAATTATCTGCACCGCCCGCTCTTGCCGACGCTCGAAGGCACGCTGGCCGAGGAGGGCGTGCTCATTTACGAAACCTTTATGGTGGGCAATGAGAAGTTCGGGCGGCCGTCCAATCCCGCGTTCCTGCTGCAGCCGGGCGAGCTGCTGCAGGCGTTCGGGGGGCTGACGCCCATCGCGTTCGAGCAGGGTTACGTCGAGCGGCCGAAACCGGCGATGATTCAGCGCCTTTGCGCGACACGCGGTCTCACTGGGCGGGTTAAAATCGCCGCCTGAAAACGGAGAGCCTCATGATCACCGGAAGCCTGGTGGCAATCATCACCCCGATGCGCGAAGACGGCAGCCTCGACCTCGCGCGCTTCAGAAGCCTGATCGACTGGCACGTGGCCGAGGGCACCGACGGCATCGTCGTCGTCGGCACCACGGGCGAGTCGCCGACCGTCAACTTCGACGAGCATAAAGAGCTGATCCGCATCGCGGTCCAGCACTCGCACGGGCGCATCCCGATCATCGCGGGTACCGGCGGCAATTCGACGGCGGAAGCGATCGAGCTCACCGAGTCGGCGAAGAAGAACGGCGCCACCGCGTGCCTCTCGGTCGTGCCGTACTACAACAAGCCGACGCAGGAAGGCATGTATCGCCACTTCCGCAAGATCGCCGAGACGGTCGATCTGCCGATGATTCTGTACAACGTGCCGGTGCGCACCGTCGCCGACATGCTGAACGACACGGTGCTGCGCCTTGCCGAGGTGCCGGGGATCATCGGCATCAAGGACGCGACCGCCAACCTCGAGCGCGGCACCGATCTCCTGCGTCGCGCGCCGCGCAACTTCGCCATCTACAGCGGCGAGGATGCCACCGCGCTGCCGCTCATCCTGTGCGGCGGGCACGGCGTGATCTCGGTGACCGCCAACGTCGCGCCGAAGCTCATGCACCAGATGTGCGCCGCGGCGCTGGTGGGCGACGTGAAGAAGTCGCGCGAGCTGAACGACCGGCTGCTGCCGCTGCATCAGAAGCTTTTCGTCGAGACCAACCCGAGCCCGGTGAAGTGGGCGATGGCCGAGATGGGCCTGATCGAGTACGGCCTGCGCCTGCCGCTCGCGCCGCTGTCGGAGAAATTCCACCAGACCGTGCGCGAAGCGCTCCACGAGGCGGGCATCGCGCTGCCGGGGCTGCGAGTGGTCGAAGGCAGAGGCTGATGCTCAAGCGGGTCGGGGTTATCGCGGGCGTGCTCCTGCTCGGAGCCTGCTCGGCCGTCGGCGACTGGATGGAAGGCAAGGTCGAGTACAAGACGGCGAACACGCTGCCGCCGCTCGAAATCCCGCCGGACCTCACTTCGCCCGCGCGCGATAACCGCTACGTCGTGCCCGAGGGCGTCGCCGCCCGGTCGACGGCGACGCTCTCCGGCTACGAGGCCGAGCGGCGCGAAGCGAAGCCCGGCGTGAGCACCGTCGTGCTGCCCTCAGTGGACCGCATGCGCGTCGAGCGCGCCGGCACGCAGCGCTGGCTGGTGGTGGAGGAGAGTCCCGAGAAGCTCTGGCCGCTGGTTCGCGACTTCTGGCAAGAGAACGGCTTCCTCATCAAGCTCGAGGCTCCGGAGCTCGGCGTGATGGAGACCGAGTGGGCCGAGAGCCGCGCCAAGGTGCCGCAGGGCGGCGTGCGCTCGCTCCTCGGCAAGGCGCTCGACCAGCTCTACTCGACCTCGGAGCGCGACAAATACCGCACTCGTCTGGACCGCACGCCCGACGGCAAGGCGACCGAGATCTACATCAGCCATCGCGGCATGGTCGAGGTCTACACCACGATGCGCGACCCGCAGAGCAGTGCGCCGGGCGACACGCGCTGGCAGCCGCGCGAGTCCGATCCCGAGCTCGAGGCCGAGTTCCTGCGCCGCATGATGGTCAGGCTCGGCGCGCAGGAGGAAAAGGCGCGCACCCTCACGGCGGGCGCCATTCCTCAGCAGCAGCGCGCCGAGATCCGCAAAGGCGTAGCCGGTGCCGAGGCGCTGGAGGTCTTCGAGCCCTTCGATCGCGTCTGGCGGCGCGTCGGCCTCGCCCTTGACCGCGTCGGCTTCACCGTGGAGGACCGCGACCGGCAGAAGGGCGTGTACTTCGTGCGCTATGCGGATCCCGACACCGAGAAGGACGAGCGGGGACTCCTCGCGCGCATGTTCTCGAGCGAATCGAAGGTGAAGCCCGAGCAGTACCGCGTGCAGATCACGCAGGCCGGCACCTCGAGCCAGGTGAACGTCCTCAACAAGGACGGCGGCGCCGACGCCTCGCGCACCGCGCAGCGCATCCTCGCGCTGCTGCACGAGCAGCTCAAGTAATTGCTGCGCTTCGCTTCGCTCGCGAGCGGCAGCCGGGGCAACTGCCTGGTCGCCGAGGCAAGAGACATGGCCGGCGGCACGCACGTGCTGATCGACTGCGGGCTCAATCTGCGCGACACCGAGCGGCGCCTCGCGCGCATCGGGCTTGAGCCGGGCGACATCGACGCGATCCTCGTCACGCATGAGCACGGCGACCATGCCGGCTGCGTGTTCGACTTCGCAGCCGCCCACAATGTGCTGGTCGTGCTCACCTACGGCACGCTGCGCGCGCTGCGAGCCGAGGGCAAGCTGCACGACGGCATCCGCACGATGCTCGTGCGCGGCGAGCAGAAGTTCGCCGTCGGCCGCTTCGAGGTGAGCCCCTTCACCGTGCCGCACGATGCCGCCGAGCCGGTGCAGTACGTGGTGTCGGACGGCGCGGCAAAGCTCGGCGTGCTCACCGACATCGGCATCAGCACGCGGCACGTCGAGCAGATGCTCTCGGGGCTCGACGCGCTGGTGCTGGAATGCAACTACGACCGCGACATGCTGTGGAACGGCGGCTATCCGCGCTGGCTGAAGGAGCGCATCGCCGGGCCCTTCGGCCATCTCGACAACCAGCATTCCGCGCGCCTGCTCGGCGCGCTCGACCGCTCGCGCCTCAAGCACATCATCGGCGCGCACCTTTCGCAGCAGAACAACCGCCCGGAAATTGCGCGCAACGCTCTCGCCTCGGCGATGGGCTGCGCACCGGAATGGGTTTCGTTAGCAACGCAAGATGAAGGCTTCGACTGGCGCGAAGCCTGAAGTTGCGGGTTGTCGTTTAGGTTTACAGCCCGGCGGTGGTGCTCGAGACGCCCGCGTAGGACGCTTCCCAGATCTCCATGAAGCGCTGGCGCATGACGAGCGCCTCCGTTTCATCCCCGAATCCTGCGGCGCCGCGGTAGAAGGCCGCGACCGAGCGGCGCACATAGTGTTGCGAGTCGAGAACAAGGAACGCATCCTGGAGCTCGCGGATGTGCTCGTGCGTGCGGTTGATCTGGACCATATGCGAGAACCGCGCAAGGAGGGCGAGGAGGCGCGGGCACTGCCGCGTGATGTAGTCGGTGTCGTGCACCACCAGGTAGATGCGCCGCGTGCGGCTCGCGTGCAGGAAGCGCTCGAAGAGCGCGATGCGCGCGGAATCGTTGAGCCGCAGCGATGAGCCGTCCGGGTCGAAGATGCGCAGCTCGCGGCCGGGCTGCGCGAGCAGCCGCTCGACCGCGCTCTGAAAGCCCGCGTTCGATTCGAACCGCTCGTACGTTGCTTCATCCATCACCGCTTCTCCACGGATGCGTAGCCGCGCCGCTGCCACCCGGAGATTAGTCGCCCGAGCCGCACGCGGGCAACATCGGCGCCGCGCGCGACGCGCTGGTCGGCCAGGCGCCGCAGCACGGCGGCCGCGCGCTCCGAGACTGTAAAGGCTTCTCCGTTGATGAAAAAGCGCCTGCCTGTGTAAAGGAGCTGGGTTTTCAGGTCCAGACGAACCATGCCGGCGCCAAGGCGGCGGCCGGCTCGCGGCCGGAATACCAGGTGTGGCTTGGGCATGCTGAGGTAGCCGCCGAGGAAGCTCGCGACGTCGCCTCGGGTCCAGCGGATGCGCGCCAGCGCCGCATCGGCGAACGCCACCATCTCGCCGGGGATGCTCGCGGGATTGCGCGCCGGGGCGAGCCGCGGATCGCGATAGCGCGCATCAGGCAGGCCGCGCTCGTGCAGCCAGTCGAGGAACGCGGCGCCGAGCTCCGCGCCGCGCGGCGCGCGAAAGCCGATGGAGTAGGTGAAGCAGGCCTCCAGCGCGACGCCGTCGTGCCGCCAGCCCGGCGGCAGATACAGCAGGTCGCCCGGCCCCGCGATGTATCTATATGGTATGCGTTTGGGGTCCCACACCGTCCAGCGCCGCCGTCCCGCGCCCTGCAGCAGGAAGACGTCGTAGGAATCGACGTGCGGGCCCACCCCGCCGCCGGGCGTGGCGTAGCTCACCATGACGTCGTCGAGGCGCGCCTGCGGAATGAACGAAAAGCGCCGCAGCAACGCATCGGCTTTGCCGTTGTGAAGGTTCACTCCGCTGACGAGAAGCGTCCAGCCGCGCTTTCTCGGTGTAACGGCGGAGAACGGACCGTGCACTGTGTCACGGCGCCGGCCTTTGCGCTGCACGATGCGCGATTCGACGTCGTCGCGCTTCGCGAGAGCGAGCAACTGCCGCTCATCCAGCACGCCGGTGAAGCGCGGAGCCGCGCCGCGCACATAAAGCGGGCGCTTTTGCCAATGGCGGCGAAGGAATTCGCGCGGCGTCAAGCCGCCGAGCAAACTTTGTTTCACCGATCGATTATATGTAGCGACGCTACTACAGCGTCGCGAACCGCATTTGTACACCGCGCGCGCGCGCGAGTTGCAAATTCAAAAAAAAATTGGAATAGAATCGTTCGCGATGCTGCAACCGGGACAAGCTGCGCCGACGTTCGAGCTTCCCGACGCCGACATGCAAACGGTGAACCTGTCGACGTTCAAGGGCAAGAAGCACGTCGTGCTTTACTTCTATCCGCGCGACGGCACGCCCGGCTGCACCCTGGTCACCACCGATTTCTCCGATCACGAGGACCAGTTCGGCAAGCACGACTGCGTGGTGCTCGGCGTGTCGCCCGACGATTGCCTGACGCACGCCGACTTCCGCGACCGCCACGGCGTCACCATCGTGCTGCTCTCCGACACCGAGGGCGAGGTGTGCCGCAAGTACGGGGTCATGCAGGAAAAAGAGGTCGAGGGCGCCGGCCGGCGCGAATGCCTGGTGCGCTCGACCTTCATCGTCGACAAGAAAGGCGTGATCCGCCACGCCGCCTACGGCGTCAACCCGCGGGGTCATTGCGCGGAAGTGTTCGATCTCGTCAAGCGCCTACGGTCGTAGGGCGTAACACCGTTGTCTCGGTACGGATGGGGTTGCAGGACGCCCAGGGCGTGCAGCTCTCCGCGCCTTCCGAGCTCACCTACCTGCATGGCGGCTACGGCCACATGCTCGAGGCGCTCGAGCGGGCGGTGGAAGGCAAAGGCGCGGGCGAGTCGGTGATGGTGCAGCTCGAGCCCGAGCAGGCCTTCGGCGAATACGACGCGGAGCTCCTGCGCGTCGAGCCGCTCGGCCGCTACGGCGAGGGCATCACCGTCGGCATGCAGATCGAGGAGGACGACAACATCTACACCGTGACCGACGTCGCGGCGGACAAGGTGGTGCTCGATGCCAATCATCCGCTTGCCGGCATGGCGCTACGCTTCTCGCTTGTAATTCTTACCGTGAGGCAGGCCAGCGAGGAGGAAGTGCGCCGCGGAGTATCATTGCCCCAGGGATAGGGAGGGGCAATGCTCAAGGACATTCTGTCGTACGGGCTGGGAACGCTCGTCGCGTTTCTGGTCGTCGGCGCGCTGGTCTTCGTCTTCATCCGCGACATCACGCAGAAGAAGCACAGCGTGCTGCGCAACTACCCGGTCATCGGGCGCTTCCGCTATTTCTTCGAGCAGCTCGGCGAATACTTCCGCCAGTACTTCTTCGCCGGCGACCGCGACGAGATGCCGTTCAACCGCGCGACGCGCGGCTGGGTCTATCGCCTGGCGAAGAACGAGGGCGGCATCATCGGCTTCGGCTCGACCTACGACCTGCACCACGCCGGCGCGCTGATCTTCGTCAACCATCCGTTCCCCGTGCTCGAAGAGGAGCGCCAGCCGACGCCGACTCTGATCCTCGGCGAAGGCTACTGCCGCGAGCCGTTCGAGGCGCGCTCGATCGTCAACATCAGCGGCATGAGCTTCGGCGCGATCTCGGCACCGGCGGTGCGCTCGCTGTCGCGCGGCGCGGCAGTTGCCGGCTGCTGGATGGACACCGGCGAAGGCGGGCTCTCGCCGTATCACATCGAGGGCGGCTGCGACGTGATCATGCAGATAGGAACGGCCAAATACGGAGTGCGCGACGCGCAGGGCAACCTCTCCACCGAGCGGCTGATGGAGCTCTCGCGCGTGGTGAAGGCCTTCGAGATCAAGCTCTCGCAGGGCGCGAAGCCGGGCAAGGGCGGCGTGCTGCCGGGAAAAAAGGTGACGCCGGAGATCGCGCACATCCGCGGCATCCCCGAAGGCCGCGACTCGATCAGCCCGAACCGGCACCGCGACATCTCGAACATGAACGAGCTGCTGGAGAAAATCGCCTGGATGCGCGACCTCACCGGGCGGCCGGTCGGCGTGAAGACCGCGGTCGGCGGCTGGCGCTTCATGAACGAGATGGCCGACATCGTGCACCGGCGTGGCCTCGAATTCGCGCCCGACTTCCTGGTGATCGACGGCGGCGAAGGCGGCTCGGGCGCGGCGCCGCAGGCGCTCGCCGACCACATGGGACTTTCGATCGAGGAAGCGCTGCCGCGCGTGGTCGACGCGCTCGTCGAGACCGGGCTCAAGCAGCGCGTGCGCGTGGTCGCCTCCGGCAAGCTCGTCACGTCGGCAAGGGCCGCCTGGGCGCTCTGCGTCGGCGCCGACTTCATCAACACCGCGCGCGGCTTCATGTTCTCGCTCGGCTGCATCCAGGCGCTGCGCTGCCACCAGAACACCTGCCCGACCGGCGTCACCACGCACAACAAGCGCCTGCAGCGCGCG
>DASXRW010000430.1:0-2256 GCA_036506355.1 Burkholderiales bacterium | reverse complement strand
ATCGGCGGCTCGACCAACGCCGTGATCCACCTCATCGCCATCGCGCGCCGCATCGGGGTGAAGCTCACGCTGAACGACTGGGACCGCGCCGGCAGCGGCGTGCATACGCTCGTCAACCTGATGCCGAACGGAAGCTACCTGATGGAGGATTTCTGCTACGCGGGCGGGCTGCCCGCGGTGCTGCGCGAGCTCGGCGAGAACAAGCTCCTGCACCGCAACGCGCTGACCGTCAACGGGCGGAACATCTGGGAAAACGTGCGCGAGGCGCCGTGCTGGAACCGCGACGTGATCCATACCTTCAAGTCGCCGTTCAAGAAGCACACCGGCATCGCAGTGCTGCGCGGCAATCTCTGTCCCGACGGCGCGATCATCAAGCCCTCCGCCGCGACGCCCCGGCTGATGAAGCATCGCGGGCGCGCCGTGGTTTTTTCCAACATTGAAGATTTTCACCGGCGCATCGACGATCCCAATCTGGCGATCGACGAGCGCTCGGTCATGGTGCTGCAGAACTGCGGGCCGAAGGGCTATCCCGGCATGGCGGAGGTCGGCAACATGCCGCTGCCGCCGAAGCTGCTGAAGAAAGGCGTGACCGACATGGTGCGCATCTCCGATGCGCGTATGAGCGGCACCGCGTACGGCACCGTGGTGCTGCACATCTCGCCGGAGGCCGCGGCCGGCGGCACGCTCGCGCTGGTCGAGAACGGCGACATGATCGAGCTCGACGTCGCCAAGCGCCGGCTGCAGCTCGACGTGAGCGCCGCCGAGCTCAGGAAGCGCCGCGCGAAGTGGCGCGCGCCGCAGCCTGCGCTCGAGCGCGGCTACTGGCGCCTGTACCATGACCATGTGCTGCAGGCCGACCAGGGCGCCGACCTCGACTTCCTCGTCGGGAAAAGCGGCGCTTTTGTCCCGAGGGATAACCACTAATGCTCCAGGCCGCCGACCTCACCATCCGCCTGCATCCCCAAGACGACGTCGTCATCGCGCGCGTCGAGCTGCTCGCGGGCACCATGGTTCAAAAGGAAAACATCCGCGTCAGCGTGCGCGTCCCGCCAGGGCACAAGGTCGCGGTGCGCGATGTGGCGAAGGGCCAGCCGGTGCATCGCTACAACCAGATCATCGGCTTCGCCACGCAGCCGATCAAAGCGGGCGACCACGTGCACGTGCATAACGTGGCGATGGGCGACTTCCAGCGCGATTACGCCTTTTGCACGCTGGCGAAGCCCACCGCCTATGTGGACGCGCCTGCCACGTTCATGGGCATCAAGCGCGCCGATGGTCGAGTGGCGACGCGCAATTACATCGGCATCCTCACCAGCGTGAACTGCTCGGCTACGGTGGCGCGCATGATTGCCGAGCACTTCAAGAACCGGCTGGACGACTATCCGAACGTCGACGGGGTCGTCGCGCTCACGCACAAGACCGGCTGCGGCATGGCGAGCGACGGCGAGGCGACCGACGTGCTCCGACGCACCATCGCCGGCTATGCGCGGCATCCGAACTTCTACTCTTCGCAGATCGTGGGACTGGGCTGCGAGGCGAACCAGATCAACATGCTGCTCTCGGCCGAGGGCCTGAAGAAGAGCGCCACGCTCGGCGCCTTCACCATCCAGGAGAAGGGCGGCACGCGCAAGGCGGTGGAGAACGGCATCGCGCGCGTGAAGGAAATGCTCCCCGAAGCGAACAAGGTGCACCGGGAGCCGGTGCCGGCGAGCCATCTGATTCTCGGCCTGCAGTGCGGCGGCTCCGACGGCTATTCGGGCATCAGCGCCAACCCGGCGCTCGGCGCTGCGGTCGATCTGCTGGTGCGACATGGCGGCACGGCGGTCCTTTCCGAGACGCCGGAGATCTACGGCGCGGAGCATCTCTTGACGCGGCGAGCGGTGACGAAGGAAGTCGGCGAGAAGCTGATCGAGCGCATCCGCTGGTGGGAGGAGTACACGCGGCGCAACGGCAACGAGATGAACAACAACCCCTCGCCCGGCAACAAGGCCGGCGGGCTTACCACCATCCTCGAGAAATCGCTCGGCGCGGTCGCCAAGGGCGGCACCACCAACCTGGTCGCGGTCTACGAGTACGCGCAACCGGTGAAAGCGAATGGCTTCGTCTATATGGACACGCCGGGCTACGACCCGGTGTCGGCCACCGGCCAGGTCGCGGGCGGCGCCAACATGATCTGCTTCACCACCGGTCGCGGCTCGGCGTACGGCTGCAAGCCCGCGCCGTCGCTCAAGCTCGCCACCAACACGCCGCTCTTCG
>DASXRW010000429.1:0-16587 GCA_036506355.1 Burkholderiales bacterium | reverse complement strand
GTCGGCGGCTCGGCGAGCGCGGCGAAACCCAGCGGTGCGAACCGCCTTAACCAGGGGTCGAATTCGCTGACGTCGAGGACCCCGGCCATCAGCAGCGCTTCCATCAGGCTGGGTGAGAGGAAATCGTCCAGCGACGGTTCGTAGGCGATCGGTGCATCACGATCGCTGCCATACCAGCGCCGTGCCGCCTTGCGGATCTCGAATTCCAGCGCCGCATCGGCCGCCGCGTGCGCATAGTCGAGCGCAAGTGCGCAGGCGAAGGCAGTGTTGCCATGGGCGCCGGCGCGCACCGGATAGGGCGACATCTGCACATAGTCGGCAAAGCGCTGCGCCAGCTCGGTGGCGAGCGGCGCGAGCGCCCGCGACCAGCGAGACTTCGCGGCGAGCGCCTCGGCCTGCAGTTCGAGCAGCCACGCCCAGCCGTAGGGGCGTTCGAAGCTGCGGCCTGCGGGTCCGCGGAAATACTCGAGCTCCTTGGCGATGGCCTCGGGCGTGAGATGCGCATCCAGCGCATCGGCGATCGCCGGTGCGAAGCGGGCGACGGGATAGAGCCGCAACACGCGCATCAGCAACCAGTGCATGTGCACCGCCGAGTGCCAGTCGTAGCTGCCGTAGAACGCGGGATGCAGGGTGCGCTCGCCGAGCTCCTCGCCGGCACTGCTCATGAAGTGCTGGATGTGCCGCGGGTATTCGCGCACGATGTTCGCGAGCGCGACGCGCGCCAGCCTGCTTGCAAGATCCTCGGTCAGCACTGCAACCGATATTAGCTAAAATGCCCCGATGCCTCTCGATGTGATCGTGCTTGCCGCCGGTCAGGGTAAGCGCATGCGGTCCGACCTGCCCAAAGTCCTGCATCCGATCGGTGGCCGGGCACTGCTTGCGCACGTGCTCGATACGGCGCGCGCGCTCAATCCGCGCAGGACGGTCATCGTGCACGGTCACGGCGCCGAGAAAGTGCGCACGGCCTTTGCGCAGGCGAGCGTCGAATGGGTGCTGCAGGCCGAGCAGCTCGGTACCGGACACGCCGTACAGCAGGCGATGTCGCAGGTCGGGCGCGATGGCGACATCCTGATCCTGTATGGTGACGTGCCGCTGGTGCGCCGAGAAAGTCTCGAACGTCTGGTCGAAGCTGCGCGCGACGGCCTCGCCGTCATGACCACCGAGCTCGACGAGCCGAAAGGCTACGGACGCATCGTGCGCAATTCGGACGGCAGCGTGGAGCGCATCGTGGAGGAGAAGGACGCCACGGGCGCGGAGCGCGCGATCCGGGAAATCAATGCCGGATTCATGGCGCTCAATGCCAAGCGCCTCGATGGCTGGCTCGGCAAGATCGGCAACCGCAATGCGCAGAAGGAGTATTACCTCACCGACATCGTCACGCTGGCGGTCAAGGAAGGCGCGCGCGTGGCCGCCGTGAAGGTGGCTGACCCGATGGAAGTCGCGGGCGTCAATTCCAAGGCCGAGCTCGCAGCGCTCGAGCGCGCCTTCCAGGCACAGCAGGCGCAGCGGCTGATGGCAGCCGGCGTGAGCCTCGCCGATCCGGCGCGCATCGACGTGCGCGGCGAGCTCGAATGCGAGCGCGAGGTCGCGATCGACGTCAATTGCGTTTTCGAAGGCCGCGTAACGCTCGGCGAAGGCGTGCGCATCGGCCCGAACTGCGTGCTGCGCAATGTCAGCGTCGGCGCGGGCAGCGAGGTGCTCGCGTTCTCGCATCTGGAGGAATCGGAACTCGGGGCGCGCTGCCGCGTGGGGCCCTACGCCCGGCTGCGGCCCGGATCGAGCCTCGCCGAGGACGTGCACGTCGGTAACTTCGTCGAGGTGAAGGCGAGCCGGCTTGGCGCGCAGTCCAAGGCGAATCACCTGAGCTACATCGGCGACTCCGAGATCGGCGCCAAGGTGAATATCGGCGCCGGCACGATCACCTGCAATTACGACGGCGTCTCCAAGAACCGCACGGTGATCGAAGACGATTGTTTCATCGGCTCCGATACGACGCTCGTCGCGCCGGTGCGGGTGGCGCGCGGCTCGTATATCGGCGCGGGCTCGACCATCACCAAGGACACGCCAGCGGGGCAGCTGACGCTCGCGCGCGGCCGCCAGGTGTCGATCCCGTCCTGGAAACCGCCGAAGAAGAAAGGCTGAGCCGATGTGCGGCATCGTCGGCGCCGCGGCGCGGCGCGACATCGTTCCGATCCTGATCGAGGGCCTGCGGCGGCTCGAATACCGCGGCTACGATTCGGCCGGCATTGCAGTCGTAAACAGCGCGACCCTGAAACGCGTGCGTTCGGCCGGGCGCGTCGCCGAGCTCGCCACCCAGGCGAACGCGCAGCACATCGGCGGCCGCACCGGCATCGCGCACACGCGTTGGGCCACGCATGGCGCACCGACCGAGCGCAATGCGCACCCGCATCTCTCCGGCGACTTGGCGGTCGTGCACAACGGCATCGTAGAGAACTATGAAGCGATCCGCGAGCGCCTCAAGCGCGCGGGCTATGAATTCGTCTCCGATACCGACACCGAGGTGGTGGCCCATCTCATCGCCGAGTACCGTAAATCGGCGGACTCACTGTTCGCCGCCAGCGTGCGCGCGGTCGCCGAGTTGCAGGGCGCGTTCGCCCTTGCGGTCGTTTCGGCGCGCGATCCGGATGCCGTGGTGGTGGCGCGGCGCGGTCCGCCGCTGCTGCTCGGGCTCGGCGAAGGCGAGAACTTCGCCGCATCGGACGTCTGCGCCGTGCTGCCGGTGACGCGCCGCGTGGTCTACCTCGAGGACGGCGATTGCGCCGAGATCCGGCCGGGCGGCTATCGCATCGTCGATGCGCGCGGCGCCGCGGTCGAGCGCGCGGTGCACCTCTCGGAAATGACCGACGAGTCCGTCGCGCTCGGTCCCTACCGCCATTACATGCAGAAGGAGATCCACGAGCAGCCCGGGGCCCTCGCGAACACGCTCGAGGTAGTGGCCGGGGCGGGCTCGCTGCAGCCCGGCCTGTTCGGCGCAGAGGCGGAAAACGTGCTGCGCGCCGCGAGCTCCGTGCACATCGTCGCCTGCGGCACAAGCTACCACGCCGCGCTTATCGGCCGCTACTGGCTGGAGGATATTGCCGGCATCCCGACACGTGCCGAGATCGCGAGCGAATACCGCTATCGGCGCTCGGTGCCTGATCCGAAGGGATTGTTCGTCACGATCTCGCAGTCCGGCGAGACGGCCGATACGCTCGCGGCCCTGGAGCACGCCAAGTCCCTCGGCTACGGGGCGGCGCTTGCCATCTGCAACGTGCCGGAAAGCTCGCTGGTGCGCGCCTCGCGCCTGCGGTATCTGACGCGCGCCGGGCCCGAGATCGGCGTGGCCTCGACCAAGGCCTTCACCACCCAGCTGGCGGCGTTGTTCCTATTGGCGTTGGTCATTGCCCGGCTGCGCGGCCGGCTCGACGCTCCCGCCGAGCGCGCCCACCTGCAGGCGCTGCGCCACCTGCCGGCGGCGATGAACGAGGTGCTGGCGACCGAGGTGCAGGTCGCTTCCTGGGCGGCGCGCTTTGCGCCGAAGGAGCACGCCCTGTTTCTCGGCCGCGGGATCCACTGGCCGATCGCGATGGAAGGCGCGCTCAAGCTCAAGGAAATCTCGTACATCCATGCCGAGGCCTATGCCGCGGGCGAGCTCAAGCACGGCCCGCTGGCGCTGGTCGATGAGAACATGCCCGTCGTCGCGGTGGCGCCCGGCGATGCGCTGATCGAGAAGCTGAAATCGAACCTGCAGGAGGTCCGCGCGCGCGGCGGCGAGCTCTACGTCTTTGCCGACAAGGGCGCCCACATCGCGCAGTCCGACGTCGTGCACGTGATCGAACTCGGCGCCCATGCTGGCGCGCTCTCGCCGATCCTGCACGTGGTGCCGCTGCAGCTTCTCGCCTATCACACGGCGCTCGCGCGCGGCACCGACGTCGACAAGCCGCGCAATCTGGCAAAGTCCGTAACAGTGGAATGACCACTAGGGGAGGAATCGTGCGTATCGAGAACCTGGCTGTCACGTTGGCCGTCGCCGCGTTTTGCGCGGGGAACGCGCAGGCGCAGACCGAGATCCACTGGTGGCACTCGATGGGCGGCGCGCTCGGCGAGGCGCTCAACGGGCTCGCCAGCAAATTCAACGCCAGTCAGAAAGACTACAAGGTCGTACCGACCTTCAAGGGGACATACCCCGAATCGATGACGGCCGCAATCGCCGCATTCCGCGCCGGCAGCGCACCGCACCTGCTGCAGGTGTTCGAGGTCGGCACTGCCACCATGATGGCGGCGAAGGGCGCCGTCGTTCCGGTGGCGACCGTGATGGCGAATGCCAAGGAGCCTTTCGACCCGAAAGCCTATCTGCCGACGGTGAGCGGCTACTACACCGACCAGAAGGGCAACATGCTGTCGTTCCCCTTCAACAGCTCCACGGTGATGTTCTATATCAACAAGGACGCCTTCAAGAAGGCGGGGCTCGATCCGAACAAGGCGCCCAAGACGTGGAAGGAGCTGGTTGCCGCCGCGGAGAAGCTGAAGGCATCCGGGCAGCAGTGCACCTATACCACCAGCTGGCCATCGTGGATGCACATCGAGAACTTCAGCGCCTGGCACAACGTGCCGATCGGCACCAAGCAGAACGGCATGGGCGGCCTGGATACGCAGTTCACCATCAATTCACCGCTGCACGTGCGCCACATCGGGCTGCTCGGCGACATGGCGAAGAAGGGCCTGTTCACCTATGCCGGCCGCACCAACCAGGGCGACGCCAAGTTCTCGAGTGGCGAGTGCGCCATGTTCAGCGGCAGCGCGGGCGCGCAAGCGGGCATCAAGAAGGCGGCCAAGTTCGACTGGTCGATCAACTTCATTCCCTACCACGACGACGTCAAGGGCGCGCCGCAAAACTCCATCATCGGCGGCGCCTCGATCTGGGTGATGGGCGGCAAGAAGCCCGACGAGTACCGCGGTGTGGCGAAGTTTTTCGCCTTCCTGTCGAAACCCGAAGTGCAGATGGACTGGCACACCACGACTGGCTACGTGCCCATTACCCAGGCCTCCTACGACCTGACCCGCAAGTCGGGCTTCTATGACAAAAATCCAGGGGCGGACATGCCCGTGCGCCAGCTCACCAACAAGCCGCCGACGGAGAACTCCAAGGGCCTGCGCTTCGGCAATTTCGTGCAAGGGCGCACGGTGATCGAGGAGGAGCTGGAGGCGGTGTTCTCGGGCAAGAAGGAAGCCAAGCCGGCGCTGGACGACGCGGTGAGGCGCGGCAACGACATCTTGCGCCAGTTCGAAGCGGCGAATAAGTAAACGCAGTAACCCGTGGAAAAGCGGGTTCTGTTCCGATCTGCGTGGCTGCCCTATGCGCTGGTGGCCCCGCAGATCGCGATCACGATCGTGTTCTTCTTCTGGCCCGCGACCCAGGCCGTCTGGTATTCGTTCCAGCTGCAGGACGCCTTCGGCCTGAAGTCGCAGTTCGTCGGCCTGGAGAACTTCACCGCGCTCTTCAGGGACAGCAACTACCTCGAGTCCTTCAAGGTCACGGCGCTCTTCAGCGTGCTGGTGGCGTTTTCCGGGATCGCCATTTCGCTGCTCCTCGCGGCGATGGCCGATCGCGTGCTGCGCGGCGCGCTCGCCTACAAGACGCTCCTCGTCTGGCCGTATGCGGTGGCGCCGGCGATCGCCGGCGTGCTGTGGGCGTTCCTGTTCGCGCCGTCGATCGGCATCGTCACCTACGTGCTGAAGGGCTTCGGCGTCGACTGGAACTGGATCATCAACGGCGACCAGGCAATGGTGCTGGTGGTCATCGCCTCGGTGTGGAAGCAGATCTCATATAACTTTCTCTTCTTCCTCGCCGGGCTGCAGTCGATCCCGAAGTCGCTCCTCGAGGCGGCGGCGATCGACGGCGCAAGCCCCTCGCGGCGCTTCTGGACCATCGTCTTCCCGCTGCTCTCGCCGACCACCTTCTTCCTGCTGGTGATCAACATGATCTACGCGTTCTTCGACACCTTCGGGGTGATCGACGCCACCACGCAGGGCGGGCCGGCGCAGGCGACGCAGATCCTGGTCTACAAGGTGTACCACGACGGCGTGAAGGCGGCCGATCTCGGCGGCTCGTCCGCGCAGTCGGTGATCCTGATGTTCATCGTCATCACGCTGACGGTGCTGCAGTTCCGCTTCATCGAGCGCAAGGTCCAGTATTGACGATGGTCGAGAACCGGCCCTGGCTCACCTTCTTCTCGCACGCGGTGCTGATCGCCGGCGTCCTGGCGGTGGCGTTTCCGCTTTACGTCACGTTCGTCGCCTCGACGCTGACGCTCGAGCAGATCATGCAGGTGCCGATGCCGCTCACCCCGGGGGATCAGCTGGTGCAGAACTACTCGCAGGTGCTCGGGGCGGGCACCACGACAGGCTCGAGGGCGCCTGTATGGTCGATGCTGGTGAACAGCACCGTGATGGCGCTCGTCATCCCGCTCGGCAAGATCACGATCTCGATCATTTCGGCGTTCGCGCTGGTCTATTTCCGCTTCCCGCTGCGCGGCTTCATCTTCTGGATGATCTTCGTCACCCTGATGCTGCCGGTGGAGGTGCGCATCATCCCGACCTTCAAGGTGATCGCGGATCTCGGCATGCTGAACACCTATGCCGGCCTCACCGTGCCGCTGATCGCCTCGGCTACGGCCACGTTTCTCTTCCGGCAGTTCTTCATGACGGTGCCCGACGAGCTCGCCGAGGCGGCGCGCGTCGACGGCGCCGGCCCGATGCGCTTCTTCTGGGATGTGCTGCTGCCGCTCTCCAAGACCACCATGGCGGCCCTCTTCGTGATCCAGTTCATCTACGGCTGGAACCAGTATCTCTGGCCGCTGCTCATCACCACCGACGAGTCCATGTACACCACGGTCATCGGCATCAAGCGCATGATCGTCGGCAGCGACGCCGCCAACGAGTGGCACCTGATCATGGCCACGGCCATCCTGGCGATGCTGCCGCCTGCCGTGGTCGTGGTGCTGATGCAGAAATGGTTCGTCAAGGGTCTCGTGGAGACGGAAAAGTAATGGCCGAGCTCGCATTCCGCGACGTCAGAAAGAGCTACGCCGGCCTCGAGGTGATCCACGGCGTTTCCACGGATGTGGCGGACGGCGAGTTCGTGGTCATCGTCGGCCCTTCCGGTTGCGGCAAGTCGACGCTGCTGCGCATGGTCGCGGGCCTCGAGCCGATCACTTCCGGCGAGATCCGAATCGGCAGCCGCGTGGTCAACGACCTGGAGCCGAAGGATCGCGACATCGCGATGGTTTTCCAGAACTACGCGCTCTACCCGCACATGTCGGTGTACGAGAACATGTCCTACGGTCTGCGCATCAAGGGCTTCTCCCGGCAGGAGATCGACTCGCGCGTGCAGAAGGCCGCCGCCATCCTCGAGCTCAAGGCTTTCCTGCAACGCAAGCCGCGGCAGCTCTCCGGCGGCCAGCGACAGCGGGTGGCGATGGGCCGGGCGATCGTGCGCGAGCCGGCGGTGTTCCTGTTCGACGAGCCGCTGTCCAACCTCGACGCCAAGCTCAGGGTGCAGATGCGCGCCGAGCTGCAGGCCTTGCACCGGCGCCTGGGAACTACCAGCCTCTACGTGACTCATGATCAGGTGGAGGCGATGACCCTGGCGCACCGCATGATCGTCATGAATGCCGGCCGCGCCGAGCAGATCGGCGCTCCGCTCGAGGTCTACGCTCGCCCGGCGACGACCTTTGTCGCGAGTTTCATCGGCTCGCCGCCGATGAATCTCATCCCGCAGGAGCGCCAGGGCCGCAAGCTCCTGTTCGGCATCCGCCCGGAGCACCTCGAACCCTGCGGCGAGGGCGACGCGAACCTCGTCGCCGAGATCGATCTGATCGAACCGCTGGGCGCCGACACGCTGGTCTACGGACACCTCGGCGGCGGCAATGGCGGCACGCGTATCGCCGCGCGCCTGCACTCGTCCGTCGATGCGCGCGCGGGAAGGCTGCCGCTGCGCTACCAGACGGCGCACGCACACTACTTCGACCCGGAAAGCGGCGCCCGCATCGACTGATGTTGAAGACCACGCCGTTTCACGAGCGCACGGCGGCGCTCTGCGCGAGCCATGCCTGGCGCCGCTGGGCGGGGCACATCGTCGCGAGCTCCTACGAGCTCACGCACGAGCGCGAATACCACGTCATCCGCACGGCGGCTGCGCTGTTCGATGTCTCGCCGCTCTATAAATATCTGGTGCGCGGGCGCGATGCCGCGCGGCTGCTCGACCTGGTGGTGACGCGCAACGTTCTCAAGGCCGAGGTCGGCCAGGTGCTCTACACGCCCTGGTGCGAGCACGCCGGCAAGGTGATCGACGATGGCACGGTCGCCCGCCTGGATGAGAACCTCTTCCGCATGACCTCGGCCGAGCCCAACCTGCGCTGGCTGCAGGACAACGCCGCCGGGCTCGACTTGAACATCGCCGATGTTTCGGACAGTGTTGCCGCGCTCTCACTGCAGGGCCCCGCTGCCTGGTCCATCCTGCAATCGCTCGGCGCGCCGGCGCTCAAGTACTTCCGCCTGGCAGCCGCGAGTCTGCGCGGCGTCCCGGTCGGCATTTCCCGCACCGGGTACACCGGCGATCTTGGTTTCGAAATCTGGATGGACCGCGCCCAAGCCTTGCCCGTCTGGGATGCCCTGATGGACGCAGGGCGCGCGTACGGCATCATGCCGGCCGGCATGCTCGCGCTCGATCTCGCGCGCATCGAAGCGGGACTGATGCTGATCGAAGTCGATTACGTCCCCGCGCGCAAGGCGCTGATCGACAGCCAGCTCTCTTCGCCGTTCGAGCTGGATCTCGCCTGGACGGTGAACCTCGCCAAGGAGCGTTTCATCGGCCGCGATGCACTGGAGACTGAAAAGGCGCGCGGCCCGCAATGGCAGTTCGTCGGCATCGAGCTGGAATGGAACTCGCTCGAACGCCTGTACGCCGAGGTCGGCCTGGCGACGCGGCTGCCGAGCGCGGCCTGGCGCATGAGCGTGCCGCTCTATGCCGATGGCGAGCAGGCGGGCTATGCAACGAGCGGCGGCTGGTCGCCACTGCTGAAGAAATACATCGCGCTCGCCCATCTACGCTCGCCGTGGGCCGCGGCCGGCACATCGCTGGAAATGGAAATCACGGTCGAGCATCGCCGCAAGCGCGCCAACGCCCGCGTGGTGAAGAAGCCCTTCTTCGATCCACCGCGCAAGAAGGCATGAAAACGTACGACGTCATCATCGTCGGCGGCGGGCATAATGGCCTCGCCTGCGCCGCGTATCTCGCGCGCGCCGGGCGCAAGGTGCTGGTGCTCGAGCGCCGCGAGCGCGTCGGCGGCGCGGCGATGAGCGAGGAAGTGTTCCCGGGTTTTCGCTTTTCGGTCTTTTCCTACGTGGTGAGCCTGCTGCGCCCGGAAATCATCCGCGAGTTGGAGCTCGCGCGCCACGGGCTGCACATCCTGCCGCTCGAGAGCACGCTCACGCCGCTCGCCAATAACGATTACCTCGCGCAATGGGCGGACCACGACCAGAACCGCCGCGAGCTCGCGCGCCACTCGCGGCGCGACGCCGAGGCCTACGACGAATTCGGCCTGCTCTTGCATCGCATGGCGCGCGCGGTGAAGCCGTTGCTCTCGACCGCGCCGCCCGATCCGGCATCGCTCGATCCGCGCGAGCTCATCGATCTCCTGCGCCTCGGGCGCTATTTCCGCGGCCTGCCGGAAAAGGATCTGCACGCGCTCTGGAAGCTCCTCACCATGAGCGCCGCCGATTACCTGGACGAATGGTTCGAAAGCGAAGCGCTGAAAGGCACGAAATCCGCGAGCGGCATCATCGGCACGCTGCTCGGTCCGCGCTCGCCCGGAACGGCGTACGTGCTCCTGCATCACTACATGGGCGAGCTCGACGGCGTGTTCCGTGCCTGGGGCTTCGCGAAAGGCGGCAACGGCTCCGTGAGCGCGGCGATCGCTGCGGCTGCGCAGGCGCATGGCGCCGAGATCCGCACGCAGGCGCCGGTTTCCAAGGTGCTGGTCTCGGGTGGCCGAGCGACCGGTGTGGTGCTGGACGGCGGCGAGGAGCTGCATGCATCGATCGTCGTGTCCGGCGCGGATCCGCGGCGCACGTTCCTGGGTCTCGTGGGCGAGGCGCATCTGCCGGACGACTTCGTCGCCTCGATCCGCCGCTACAAGTTCCGCGGCGCCTCCGCCAAGGTGAATCTTGCGCTCGCCGAGCTGCCGCGCTTCACCTGCATGCCGCAGCCGGGACCGCATCTGCGCGGCGCAATCTCCATCAGCCCGAGCGTCGATTACCTGGAGCGCGCGTACGACGACGCCAAATACGGCGAGATTTCGCGCCGGCCGTACATGGACATCATCCTTCCTTCAATGCTCGACCCGGCGATGGCGCCGCCGGGCAAGCATGTGATGTCGATCTTCGTGCAGTACGCGCCTTACCACCTGAACGGCGGCTGGAGCGACGCACGGCGCGAGCAGCTCGGCGACACGGTGATCGATACGCTCTCCGAGTACGCGCCCAACCTGAAGGGCGCGATCCTGCATCGCCAGGTGATCACTCCGGCCGACATCGAGCGCATCGTCGGTCTGTCCGAAGGCAACATCTTCCAGGGCGAGCTCACGCTGCAGCAGATGTTCTTCCTGCGCCCGGCGCCGGCATGGTCGCGCTACCGCACGCCGATCCATGGCTTGTTCCAGTGCGGCTCGGGCACGCATCCCGGCGGCGGTGTGATGGGCGCTTCGGGGCGTAATGCCGCGCTCGCCATCCTCGGGCGGCGCGCATGACCGAGGTGGTCGTCATCGGCGCGGACGCCAATGGCTTGGTGACGGCGGAGCTCTTGCGGCGCGCCGGTCATAGCGTGACGCTGCTGCAGGAGGAGGCGCCGCGCGGACGTACCGTCGGCTGGGCGCCGCCTGAAGTTGCAAACGCCCTCGAGCTGAGCGGCCTCGAGCTCTACTGTCCGGATCCCTGGCTGCGCGCGCCGCTCGGCGATGGCGGCATGTTCGAGCTCTGGCGCGACATGGCGCGCAGCGTCGAGTCGATCCGCCGACTCGATGCACGCGACGCCGAACGCTGGCCGCGCTTCTGCGAGCGCATGGCGACGCTCGCGAGGCTGCTCGAACGAATCTATGTGGAGCCGCCGCCGAGCTTGGTCGACCTGCGCTTCGCCTTCAGGCTGCGCCGTCTCGGCCGGCAGGGCATGGAAGACCTGATGCGCCTCTTGCCCATGCCGGTGGCGGAACTGCTCGACGAGTGGTTTCAAAGCGACGTGCTCAAAGGTGCGCTCGGCGCGCACGCCGTGCGCCATGTGATGCAGGGGCCGCGCTCGGCCGGCACCGCGTTTCGCCTCTTGCATTACCACGCCGGAAGCCCGCCCGGGGTTTTCCGCACGCCCAGCTCCAACCTTGCCGGCCTGCTGCGCGCGCGGTCAACGATCACTGTGCGGCAGGCAAAGACGGCGCGCATCGCGGTGCGCAATGGCGAAGTCACCGGCGTGGTGCTCGAAGGCGGCGAGGAGCTGCGTGCGTCGCTGGTGGTGTCGGCGGTGGATCCGCGCCGTACGCTCACCGAACTCACCGAGCCGGGCTGGCTCGATCCCGATCTCGTTCGTGCGCTGCGCCACGTGCGGAGCCGCGGGGTGGCGGTGAAGCTCGCGATAACGTTCGAGCGGCCGCCGGATTGGACGACGCTGACCCTGGCGCCTTCGCTGGACTACGTCGAGCGCGCCTACGACGACGCAAAGCATGGCCGTGTCTCGGCGCAGCCGTGGCTCGACCTACTCGCTGAGGGCAAAGTGGCCGAGGTGCATTTCCAGTACGTGCCTCACCAGCAGGCGGGCGATGCAAACATCGGCGCGCTCGCAACCAAGCTCCTCGCACCGCACGCTCCGGCGATCACCGAATGCAAGCTGGCGAGGCTGCCCGCGGCCTGGCCGGAAGGACAGCCACACCAGGCGGAGCTCGCGCTCGACCAGGCGCTGTGGATGCGTCCGTTGCCAGAGCTTTCAGGCTATCGCACGCCGGTCGACGGGCTATGGCTCTGCGGTCAGGCGATGCATCCCGCCGTTTCCGGGGTCGGCGGTTACAACTGCGCGCGGGCGATCCTGCGCAACACATGAAGCTGCGCGCCGCGCTCGTTTTTGCCGGCGTCGCGATCGCCGCGGCCGCGGCGGGCGTCTACTTATCCCACCGGCAGGCGAGCTCGACGCCATTCGCCCGCGCCGCGCCGCCGAAGGCGGTGCCCGAGCTGCGCTTCGTCGACGCGGCGGGCCGCTCGCTGACGCTCGCCGACTTTCGCGGCAAGGTCGTGCTCCTCAACATCTGGGCCACGTGGTGTGCACCCTGCCGGGAAGAGATGCCGGCGCTCGATCGCCTGCAGGCAAAACTTGGCGGGGAGCGCTTCCAGGTGGTCGCGCTGTCGGTCGACCAGCAGGGCGCGCCGATTGCGCGCAAGTTTTACGGCGAAGTGGGGATCAAGGCGCTGCCGCTCTACATCGACCCGTCGGCGAAGGCGGCATTCGTGCTCGATGCGGCGGGCCTCCCGGCGACGCTGCTCATTGACCGGGTAGGCCGCGAGATCGGCCGGCATCTCGGGCCGGTGAAGTGGGACGATGCCGAGGTGGTCGAGCGACTGCAGCACGCAATAAGCGCAGAGTAAACTTCCGCCATGACCATCTACATGCACAGCAAGCCGCGGACGGCGAAGGACCTGCGGATGACCGAGGCCGAGCGCAAGGCGCGCATCGAGCTCGCCGCGTGCTACCGCATCTTCGACATGCTCGGCTGGACCGAGCTGATCTTCAACCACATCACGCTGCGCGTTCCTGGTTCCGAGCCGCGGTTCCTGATCAATCCATTCGGCCTGCACTACCGCGAGATCACGGCGTCGAGCCTGGTGTTGATCGACCTCGAAGGCAACGTGCTGCGCGAGAGCAAGTGGCCCGTGAACCGCGCCGGCTTCGTGATTCACTCGGCGATCCACGGCGCCATTGCCAAGGCCCACTGCGTGATGCACACCCACACGACGAACGGCATCGCGGTGGCGAGCCTCAAGCAGGGGCTGTCGAGCGACAACTTCTACGGTGCCATGCTGCACGGGCGCGTCGCATACCACGAGCTGCAGGGCGTCACCGTGGACCTCGCCGAGCGTGAAAGCCTGGTGCGCGATCTCGGCGACAAGCACGTCATGATCCTGCGCAACCACGGTCTGCTGTCCTGGGGAACGAACGTGGCCGAGGCTTATCTGCGGCTGTGGACGCTGCAGCGCGCCTGCGACGTGCAGGTCGCGGCGGGCCAGGCGGGGGGCGAGATCAACCGGCTCGCGCCGCAGGTAATCGACCGGATGCTGGGCGAATCGGGACCAGGCGAGACGCAGACCTGCGAGGACGTGTTTGCCGCCATGGTGCGCCTCATCGATGCGCGCGATCCGTCTTATCGGGATTGACGTTTACGTAAACGTAAACTAGGCTCTCTGGCATGACGGACCTGTCCGACTCCGCCAAGCTCGTCTACAAGGCCAAGCACAAGATCCGCTTCGTCAGCGCGGCGAGCCTGTTCGACGGCCACGACGCGTCGATCAACATCATGCGGCGCATCCTGCAGGGCTCGGGCGCCGAGGTGATCCATCTCGGGCACAACCGCTCGGTCGAGGAGATCGTCAACGCCGCGCTGCAGGAAGACGTGCAGGGGATTGCGATCTCGTCCTACCAGGGCGGCCACCTCGAGTACTTCAAGTACATGGTCGACCTCCTGAAGGAACGCGGCGGCGCGCACATCCAGGTGTTCGGCGGCGGCGGCGGCGTGATCGTGCCGGCCGAGATCAGGGAGCTGCAGGACTACGGTGTCGCGCGCATCTACTCGCCCGAGGACGGCCAGCGCATGGGGCTCCAGGGCATGATCAACGACATGCTGGCGCGCTGCGACTTCGACCTCGCGCCGTACGCGCCGAAAAAGCTCGAGACCGGAAACCCGCGCGCGCTCGCGCAAATCATCACCGCGATAGAGCTTGGTGCTTTCACCGGCGAGCTGAAGCCGAATGCCGCACCGGTACTCGGCGTCACCGGCACCGGCGGCGCCGGCAAGAGCTCGCTCACCGACGAGCTGGTGCGCCGCTTCCGGCTCGACCAGGGCGACGAGCTTGGCATCGCCGTGCTCTCGGTCGATCCGACGCGGCGCAAGACCGGCGGCGCGCTGCTCGGCGATCGCATTCGCATGAACGCGATTCACGGTGGTCGCACCTTCATGCGATCGCTCGCCACGCGCGATACCGGCAGCGAGCTTTCGGCCGCGATCGGTGGCGCCATCAGCGCCTGCAAGGCGGCCGGCTACGACCTCGTCATCATCGAGACCGCGGGCATCGGCCAGGGCGACGCCGCCATCGTGCCGCATGCGGATCTCACGCTGTACGTCATGACTCCGGAGTTCGGCGCCGCGAGCCAGCTCGAGAAGATCGACATGCTCGACTTCGCCGACTTCGTCGCCATCAACAAGTTCGACCGCCGCGGCGCCGAAGACGCGCTGCGCGACGTACGCAAGCAGGTGCAGCGCAACCGCGAGGCGTTCCGCGCCGCGCCCGAGTCCATGCCGGTGTTCGGCACCATCGCCGCGCGTTTCAACGACGACGGCGTCACCGCGCTCTACCACGCGATTGCTGACGCGCTAGGGGACAAGGGATTGAAGCTTGCGCCGCGGCGGCTGCCGCGCCCCGACAGCAAGGCGTCATCGAGCGTGCACGTCATCGTTCCGCCCAAGCGCCAGCGCTACCTAGCCGAAATTGCCGAGACGGTACGGGGCTACCACGCCCACATCGCGGAGCAGTCGACCATCGCGCGTGAGCGTCAGCAGCTTCGCGCGACGCAGGCGATGCTGAGCAAGGACGTCGCCGAGCTGGACGCGCTGCTCGAGCAGAAAGAAGGTGCCCTCGACGCGGAGGCGAAGAAACTGCTGGACGGCTGGCCGCGCACGCACAAGGCCTATTCGGGTGACGAGCAGGTGGTCAAAGTCCGCGGCAAGGAGCTGCGCACGCGGCTGAACAGCACGTCGCTTTCGGGCACCAAAGTGCCCAAGGTCGCGCTGCCGAAGTTCGAGGACCACGGCGAGCTCCTGCGCTGGCGCATGCGCGAGAACCTGCCGGGCGAATTTCCGTACACCGCCGGCGTGTTTCACTTCAAGCGCGAGAACGAGGACCCGACGCGCATGTTCGCCGGCGAGGGCGATCCGTTCCGCACCAACCGGCGCTTCCATCTGCTGTCGAAGGACCTGCCGGCGAAGCGCCTCTCCACCGCCTTCGACTCGGTGACGCTCTACGGCTTCGATCCGCACGAGCGCCCGGACATCTACGGCAAGGTCGGCAACTCCGGCGTGTCCATCGCCACGCTGGAAGACATGAAGGTGCTCTACTCGGGTTTCGATCTATGCGACCCGGCCACCTCGGTGTCGATGACCATCAATGGCCCGGCGCCGACGATTCTGGCGATGTTCTTCAATACCGCGATCGACCAGCAGGTCGAGAAACTGGGACGCAAGCCGACGGCGAAAGAGCTTGCCGAGATAAAGGCGAAGACGCTGTCGGCGGTGCGCGGCACCGTGCAGGCCGACATCCTCAAGGAGGACCAGGGGCAGAACACCTGCATCTTCTCGACCGAGTTCTCGCTCAAGGTGATGGGCGACATCCAGGAATACTTCATCGCCAACGACGTGAAGAACTTCTATTCGGTGTCGATCTCGGGCTATCACATCGCCGAAGCGGGCGCGAACCCGATCTCGCAGCTGGCGTTTACGCTCGCGAATGGGTTTACGTTTGTCGAGGCCTACCTCGCGCGCGGCATGAAGACCGATGATTTCGCGCCGAACCTGTCGTTCTTCTTCTCCTACGGCATGGACCCGGAATACGCGGTGCTCGGGCGCGTGGCGCGGCGCATCTGGGCGGTGGCGATGAAGAACCGCTATGGCGGGAATGAGAGGAGCCAGAAGCTCAAGTTCCATTCGCAGACTTCAGGGCGCTCGCTGCACGCGCAGGAGATCGCGTTCAACGACATCCGCACCACGCTGCAGGCGCTGATCTCGACCTACGACAACACCAACTCGCTGCACACCAACGCCTACGATGAAGCGATCACCACGCCGACCGAGGAATCGGTGCGCCGCGCGATGGCGATCCAGATGATCATCAACAAGGAATGGGGCGTGGCGAAGAACGAGAACCCGAACCAGGGTTCTTTCCTCATCGAAGAGTTGACCGATCTCGTCGAGGAAGCGGTGCTCAAGGAGTTCGAAGCCATCTCCAGCCGCGGCGGCGTGCTCGGTGCGATGGAAACCGGCTATCAGCGGAGCAAGATCCAGGAGGAGTCGCTCTACTACGAGCACAAGAAGCACGATGGCTCCTATCCGATCATTGGCGTCAACACTTTCCGCAACCCGCACGCGGACCCGACGCCGCAGAAGCTGGAGCTCATCCGCTCGACCGAGGACGAGAAGCGCTCGCAGTTGAAGCGCCTGCGCGATTTCCAGCAGAAAAATCAGAGCGCGGCGGCGCCCATGGTGGAACGGCTGCGCCAGGCGGTGA